>NZ_RZOT01000379.1:0-5958 GCF_003999085.1 Mesorhizobium sp. M4A.F.Ca.ET.090.04.2.1 | reverse complement strand
CCTACACGCTGCCGAAGCCAGCCACGCCGATGCCGGCGGCGAAACTGTCCCAGCGCTTTTGCAAACCCGCCGGCATCGCCGCGCATGAGAAGGTGCATGGCGCCCAGATCGTCGACATGGTGCAAAAGATCGAGGCGCTGAGCGTGGGCTTCACGATCGCCGACGACCCCGGCTGCAAGAAGATCAGGACCGAGCTCACCGCACGGCTTGCCGAACTTTCACAAGCGCAGCGTCAGGCCAGCCGCGATTTCGACCGCGTCGAGTTCGGACCGGGCGGGAATTTGCAGAGGCTGGTGCTGGCGTTTGTGAATGGGGAATGAGCCCAGCTCAGCCAAGGTCATCCGAACATTTGCGATGATCGATCTCCACCCCGGCGAGAAAATCGGCAGATCCGTGATTCGAAGGAGTGCGGTGCCATTCAAGCATTGGCCTATAAAACCCCAGCGAGCTTACCAGTAGATCGATACACGCTGGAATAGCACAGCATGCGTGGACTTCCGTCTAAGGCCTATCGACGTTCATTGAGCCTGAGCGATTAGGCAGATCTGGCTTCTCACCGCCGCTTTACACGCAGGGTTGGTAGCGCTACCGTTTGCCCAGTCGCGTGACCAAGGGGGGAGCCTTGGTAGCTGTCGCCGGCTGGTGTGGTGGATTGAGGTTCCCGCCGTTTTAACGGGATCCGCTTCAAGGCCATGTCAGAAAGAAAATGGAGTCTTGCGGACGTCGCAGGACCCAGCCGGGAGGATTTCGATGGCGTCTGTCGCGATTGCCGATGTCTACAAGTCATTCGGAAGCGTCGAGATCCTTCACGGCGTCAGCGTGGACATAGAGGACGGTGAATTCGTCACCCTGGTGGGGCCATCCGGCTGCGGAAAATCCACCCTTCTCAGGATGATCGCCGGCCTGGAAAAGATCTCGCGCGGGCAGATCGCAATCGGCGAGCGTGTCGTCAACAACGTCGCGCCAAAGGAGCGCGACGTTGCCATGGTGTTCCAGAACTACGCGCTCTACCCGCATATGACGGTTGCCGAGAACATGGCGTTCTCGCTGATGCTCAAAGGTGTCTCGAAGGCAGAAAGCGAAGCCGGCGTCCGGCGCGCGGCCGAGATCCTCGGGCTGGTGCCCTTGCTGTCGCGCTATCCGCGCCAGCTTTCAGGCGGCCAGCGCCAGCGCGTCGCCATGGGCCGGGCGATCGTGCGCAATCCGGCCGTCTTCCTGTTCGACGAACCGCTCTCAAACCTCGACGCCAAGCTCCGGGTGCAGATGCGTGCCGAGATCAAGGAGTTGCACCAGCGGCTGAAGACCACGACGGTCTACGTCACACACGACCAGATCGAGGCGATGACCATGGCCGACAAGATCGTCGTCATGCATGACGGCCTCGTCGAGCAGATCGGGCCACCGCTGGAACTCTACGACCGGCCAAACAATCTCTTCGTCGCCTCCTTCATCGGCTCGCCCGCCATGAACCTGCTCAAGGGCGGGCTTGCGACCGATGGCTCGCCATCCTTTCGCGGCGCAGGCGAGATTTCCGTGCCTTTGGCGGCGACGCCGTCGATCAGCAATGGCGAACCCGTGGTGCTGGGAATACGGCCCGAGCACCTCAGGCTGTCCGACGCGGGGATTCCGGTCACTGTCGCGGTGGTCGAGCCGACCGGCTCGGAGGTGCAGCTCATCGGCCGGACAGAAGGCGGCGAGGAGATCGTCGCGAACTTCCGGGAGCGCCATTCCTTTACGCCAGGTGAAACCGTCCGGCTCTCGGCCGAGCCCGGCCTCATCCATCTCTTTCACGGCGAAACCGGAAAGCGGTTCGAGATGCGCACCAGGCCGTAAGAACGACTGAGCGAGGAAACCGACAGGAGGAGACCACCATGAAATTCACCAGACGTGACGTGATCCGCACGACCGCCGGCGTGGCGGCGGGCGCCTTGGGAAGCCGGTTCGTCGGCTCTCCCGCCCTGGCCCAGGAAGGCCTGAAATACAAGCCGGAGGACGGCGCGAAGCTCAGGCTGCTGCGCTGGTCGCCCTTCGTGCAGGGCGATGAGGACCAGTGGCTGGCCAACACCAAGCGGTTCACCGAGGCGACAGGCGTCGAGGTTCGCGTCGACAAGGAAAGCTGGGAAGACATCCGTCCCAAGGCGGCGGTCGCCGCCAATGTCGGTTCCGGTCCCGACCTGATGTTCGTCTGGTTCGACGACCCGCATCAATACCCCGACAAGCTGCACGACGTGACCGAGCTGGGTGAGTATCTGGGCTCGAAATATGGCGGCTGGTACGACGGACCGAAGCAGTACGCGACCCGGGAAGGCAAATTCCTCGGCCTGCCGCTCGCCACCATCGGCAATGCCATCGTCTACCGCGAAAGCTGGGTGAAAGAGGCCGGATTCGCGGAATTTCCCAAAGACACGGCGGGCTTCCTCGAGCTCTGCAAGGCCTTGCAGGCGAAGGGACATCCTGCCGGCTTCACGCACGGCCACGGCGTCGGCGACGGCAACAACTATGCGCACTGGCTGCTCTGGAGCCATGGCGGCCAGATGGTCGACGAGAGCGGCAAGGTGGCGATCAACAGCCCCGAGACGTTGAAGGCGATCGAATACGCGCAGCAGCTCTACAAGACCTTCATTCCGGGCACCGAGAGCTGGCTCGACGTCAACAACAACCGTGCCTTCCTGGCCGGCGAAGTGAGCGTCATCGCCAATGGCATTTCCGTCTACAACACGGCCAAGGTCAACAAGGACAAGGATCCGAAACTGGACGAAATCGCCAAGGACATGCGCACCACCAACCTGCCGATCGGTCCGGTCGGAAAGTCCGTCGAGCTGTTCCAGGTGACCAGCGCCGTCATCTTCGACTACACGCCCTACCCCAACGCAGCCAAGGCCTATCTGCAGTTCATGTTCGAGGATCCGCAGATGGCGGACTGGATCACCTCCTCGTCGGCCTATTGCTGCCAGACGCTCAAGGCTTTCGACAACAATCCGGTGTGGAAGGCCGACCCGAACAACGCCGCCTACGCGAAGGCCTCAGCGACGCTGCGCCCCAACGGCTTTGCCGGGCCGCTCGGCTACGCCTCGGCCGCGACCATGGCCGACTATGTGCTGGTCGACATGTTCGCCAAGGCAGTGACCGGCCAGGCGACGCCAAAGGAGGCGATGGAAGAGGCGGAGAAGCGCGCCAACCGCTACTATCGGGTTTGATCACCGCCCGGCCGGGCAGCCGCGACCGCGCGCTGCCCGCTGAGGGGTGCGCAACCGGGCGGCGGCCGCCTTGGCCGCCACGCAACCACATCTGATGAGGAGCCACCGCATGGCCGTGCCGTCCGTTGCCGTCGAGCAGCGTTCTTCGATCCTGTCGCGCCTGAGCGAAAGCCGCAACGCGCTTGGCTTCGGCTTCATGCTGCCGGCGGCGGCGCTGCTCCTGGTGTTTCTGACCTATCCGCTCGGGCTCGGCGTCTGGCTCGGCTTCACCGATGCCCGCATCGGCCGCCCCGGCATCTTCATCGGTATCGAGAACTATCAATACCTTTGGAGCGACGGCGTCTTCTGGCTCTCCGTCTTCAACACCCTGCTCTACACGATCAGCGCCTCGATCCTGAAGTTCATGCTCGGCCTCTGGCTGGCGCTCATCCTCAACGAGAACCTTCCCTTCAAATCGTTCTTCCGCGCCGTGGTGCTGCTGCCCTGGGTGGTGCCGACGGTGCTGTCGGCGATCGCCTTCTGGTGGATCTACGATTCGCAGTTCTCGATCCTGTCCTGGGCGCTGCAGCAGATGGGCCTGATCGACCATCGCATCAATTTCCTCGGCGACCCGACAAACGCGCGCGCCTCGGTCATCGCGGCCAATGTCTGGCGCGGCATTCCTTTCGTCGCCATCACCCTGCTTGCCGGCCTGCAGACGATTCCCCAATCGCTTTACGAGGCCGCCACGCTCGACGGCGCCAGCCGCTGGCAATTGTTCCGCCATGTGACGCTGCCGCTGTTGACGCCGATCATCGCCATCACCATGACCTTTTCGGTGCTGTTCACCTTCACCGATTTCCAGCTGATCTATGTGTTGACCCGCGGCGGACCGGTCAACGCCACCCACCTGATGGCGACACTGTCCTTCCAGCGCGGCATTTCAGGTGGCCAGCTTGGCGAGGGCGCCGCTATCGCGGTCGCCATGATCCCCTTCCTGCTGGCGGCGATTCTGTTCAGCTATTTCGGCCTGCAACGCCGCAAGTGGCAGCAAGGCGGCGGAGACTGAAATGGCCGCGATCAAGAGACCGAGACGTCCGGAAACCGATGAAGGCGGCATGGGCTACCTGCAAAGCCTGCCGCGCCGCGTGGTGACGGTCTATCTGCCATTGCTGGTGTTCATCATCGTGCTGCTGTTTCCGTTCTACTGGATGACGATCACGGCGGTTAAGCCCAATGTCGAGATGACCGACTACGCCAACTTCAATCCGTTCTGGGTCGTGCATCCAACGTTGCAGCACATCCGCTATCTTCTCTTCGAGACGTCCTATCCCGGTTGGCTGCTCAACACCGTCATCATCTCCACCGCCGCCACGTTCCTGTCGCTGCTGGCGGCGGTGCTGGCAGCCTATGCGATCGAACGGCTGAGGTTTTCGGGAGCGCGGCAGGTCGGTCTCGCCGTCTTCCTCGCCTATTTGGTGCCGCCCTCGATCCTGTTCATTCCGCTGTCGGTGATGGTGTTCAACCTCGGGCTCTACGACACGCCGTTCGCGCTGATCCTCACCTACCCGACGTTCCTGATCCCGTTCTGCACCTGGCTGCTGATGGGCTATTTCCGCTCCATCCCCTTCGAGTTGGAGGAATGCGCGCTCATAGACGGAGCGACGCGGCTGCAGATCCTCACCAAGATCGTGCTGCCGCTGTCGGTGCCGGGCCTGATTTCCGCCGGCATATTCGCATTCACCCTGTCCTGGAACGAGTTCATCTACGCCCTGACGTTCATCCAGTCGTCGGAGAACAAGACCGTGCCGGTCGGCGTGCTGACCGAACTTGTGCGCTCCGACGTCTACGAGTGGGGGGCGCTGATGGCGGGCGCGCTGATCGGCTCGCTGCCGGTCGTGGTGCTCTACTCGTTCTTTGTCGAGCACTACGTTTCCTCGATGACCGGCGCGGTGAAGGAATGACGGCCTGCCGCGAGCGGCTTGCCGCCAATGCGCAACGGCAGGCCGGGCGCATCCCCCCGCGGGCCGATGGGCGTCAGATCGCGGCGATGATGCCGCCGTCGACGCGGATGTTCTGGCCGGTGATGTAGCCGGCGCCGTCGGAGGCGAGGAAGGCGATGGTCGCGGCGATCTCTTCGCTGGTGCCGTAGCGCTGCATCGGCACGCTGTCACGGCGCTCCTCGGTGGCGGGCAGGCTGTCGATCCAGCCGGGCAGCACGTTGTTCATGCGCACATTGTCGGCGGCGTAGGTGTTGGCGAAGATCTTGGTGTAGGCGGCAAGGCCGGCCCGGAACACCGCCGAGGTCGGAAACATCGGGCTCGGCTCGACCACCCACGCCGTTGAGATGTTGATGATGGCGCCGGCCTTCTGCCTGACCATGTGGGGCGCCACGATGCGCACCGGCCGGATGACGTTCATCAGGTAGACGTCGAGCCCGGTGTGCCATTGTTCGTCGGTGATCTCGAGGATCGGCGCGCGCGGTCCGTGGCCGCCGCTGTTGACCAGCACGTCGATGCGGCCGAAGCGTTCGAGCGTCAGGTCGGCAAGACGCTGCAGATCCTCGTTCGACTGGTTGGATCCGGTGACGCCGAGCCCACCGAGTTCCGTGGCGAGCGCCTCGCCCTTGCCGGACGACGACAGGATCGCAACCTTGAAGCCGTCGGCGGCCAGGCGCTTTGCCGCCTCCGCGCCCATGCCGCTGCCGCCGTCAACGACGACCGCTTCTTTTTCTACACTCATTGCGTCTTCCTTCCGGATTGGTTTCGGCCCGTACCAGCAT
>NZ_RZOT01000378.1:0-5986 GCF_003999085.1 Mesorhizobium sp. M4A.F.Ca.ET.090.04.2.1 | reverse complement strand
CAGCATCAACGGCACGACGGCCGCGATCGGCCCCTGGCTCTTGGCGCTTTCCTCGACCGAGCCCGCGGTTTCGACCGAATAGCCCGGCGGCAGCTTGGCGATGAAGGCGTCGACCGACGGCTTCAGCTCGTTGACGACAGTGGCCGGCAGCACGTCGCCGACCAGACCGGCGCGCACGGTGATGGTCGGTATCCGGTCGCGCCGCCAGACCGTCGGCTGCTCGAGCTCGTAGCGTATGTTGGCGACCGCGGCGAGCGGGATGGCATCGCCGGTCCCGGTTGGCAATTGCATGTTCTGGAGCGTTGCGACCGAGCTGCGATCGGCCTCGCGCGAGCGCGCCACGACATCGATCAGATAGGTGGCGTCGCGCAGCTGGGTGATGGTGGCGCCGCCGACCGTGCTGTTCAGCGCGCTGGCGATGTCGGAGGAGGTGATGCCGAGCTGGCGCGCCTTGTCCTGCAGCACGTCGACCCTGAGCACACGCTGCGGCTCGTTCCAGTCGAAAGTGGGCGCCGCCAGCTGCGGGTTGGCGGAGATGATGCCGGCGAACTCCTGCGCCAGGTCCCGCACCGTCTGGATGTCGGGACCGCCGACACGGTACTGCACCGGGCGCCCGACAGGCGGCCCGAGCTCAAGCGGCTTGACGAAGGCATCGGTGCCGACGAACTCCTCGCGCAGCAGCTTTTCCAGCGCCGGCTTGACCCGGTTTCGCGCCTCGATGCTCTTGGTGACGATGACCGTCTGGCCGAAATAGGGATTGGCCGGCTGCACGTCATAAGCCAGCAGGAAGCGCACCGCGCCCTGGCCGATATAGGATGAGAAATGGTCGATATCGGGATTGCCGACCAGCGCGCGCCCTTCGAAGCGCTCCATCTGGTCGCGCGTCTCGGTGATCGACGAATTCTGCGGCAGGTTCCAGTCGACGATCAGCTCCGGCCGGTCGGACGGCGGGAAGAACTGCTGCTGGACGAGGCCGAAACCGGCGATGGAGGCGGCAAACAGCAGCACCGTCGCGATGATGGTCAGCCAGTGCCGGCGCACCGAAAGGACCAGCACGCGCCGGAACAGCGAGGTGAAGCGTCCGGGCTGGTCATGATGCTTGGCCTTCATCGTCGCCGGCAGGATGGTGACGCCGAGCAGTGGCGCGAACAGCACCGCCACGATCCATGACACCAGCAGCGACACGGCGATGACGACGAACAGCGTGAAGGTGTATTCGCCGGCGGCGCTGTTGTTGAGGCCGATCGGGATGAAGCCGGCGACCGTCACCAGCGTGCCGGTCAGCATCGGGAAGGCGGTCGAGGTGTAGACGTAGGTCGCCGCCTTGCGCAGGTTGTCGCCGACCTCCAGCCGCGCCACCATCATCTCGACCGCGATCATGGCGTCGTCGACCAGCAGGCCGAGCGCGATGATCAGCGCGCCCAGCGAGATGCGCTGCAGCGAGATGCCGAGATAGGCCATGACGGTGAAGGTGATGGCGAGTACCAGCGGGATCGACAGCGCCACGACGAAGCCGGCGCGCATGCCGAGGCTGATGAAAGACACGGCAAGCACGATGGCCACCGCCTCGAACAGGGCGCGGGTGAAGCCCGATACCGCTTCCTCGACGATCACCGGTTGGTCGGCGACCAGATGCACGCCGACGCCGACCGGCAGGTCGGCCAGCACCTTGTTCATCTCCTCGTGCAAGGCCTCGCCGAACTGCAGCAGATTGGCGTTGGGCTTCATGCCGATGGCGAGCGCGATGGCATCCTGGCCGTTGAAGCGGAACAGCGACGTCGGCGGGTCGACATAGCCGCGCCTGATCGTCGCCACGTCGCTCAGCCGGAAGAAGCGGTCGTTGACGCGCAGGTTGATGGCGCGCAGGCTCTCTTCCGAGGTGAACTGGCCGCCCACGCGCACGCTGATGCGCTCCGGTCCGGACTGGATGACGCCGGACGGCGTGATCGCGTTCTGCGCCTGCAGGCTGGCCACGATCGCCTGCTGGTTGAGGCCGAGTGCTGCGATCTGGCGGGTCGAGAATTCGAGGTAGATCGCCTCGTCCTGGGCGCCGACAAGGTCGACCTTGCCGGCGTTCGGCACGGTCAGGATCTTGGTGCGGACATCCTCGACATAGTCGCGCAGCTGGCGCGGCGTCAGCCCGTCGGCGGTGAAGGCGTAGATGTTGCCGTAAACGTCGCCGAAACGGTCGTTGAAGAACGGCCCGACCACGCCTTGCGGGAACTGCGACCAGATGTCGTTGACCATGTTGCGCACCTGAATCCACGTCGGCACGACATCGCGCGCCTTGGTGGTGTCCTTCAGGTTGACGAAGATGACGGTCTTGCCGGCGGTGGTGACGGATTTGGTGTAGTCGAGGCTGTCGAGCTCCTCGAGCTTCTTCTCGATGCGATCCGTCACTTGCGTTACCGTCTCGTTGACGGAGGCGCCCGGCCAATTGGCCTGGATCAGCATGGTCTTGATGGTGAAGGCGGGGTCTTCCTCGCGGCCGAGGTTCAGATAGGCAGACACGCCGGCCGCGACGAAGACCAGCATGAAGTACCACACCAGCGAGCGATGGTTGAGCGCCCAGTCGGAGAGGTTGAAGCCCTTCATATGGCTCCCCCTTCTTGTAGCTTGACCTGCTGACCCTCGGTGAGGCTGTGGACGCCCGCGGTGACGACGCGCATGCCAGCCTCGAGCCCTTCGGTGACGGTGAAGGTGGCGGCGCTTTTGGCGGCCACCTTCACCTCGTGCGCGCTGACGCTCGACGTCTTCGGGTCGACGATCCAGACCTTGGCGGCCCCGTCCTTCTCGAGCAGCGCCGATAGCGGCAGTTCGATCGTCGGCGTGACCTTGGTCATGCGCGTCGCCGTCACCGTCGAGCCGAGCCGGAACGCTATCGGCGGGTCGGTGAGCGTCAGCCGGACACGGCGGGTGCGGGTCGAGCCCTCGGCCTGCGGCGCCATCTCGCGCAGCTTGGCCTCGGTCTGGATGGTCGGCAGCGATTGCAGGATGACCTGGAACGGCGTGCCGGCGGCGAGATCGCCGGTGAGCCGGTCGGGGATGTCTACCACCGCCTCGCGCAGGTCCGAGCGCGCCACGGTGACCACCGTCTGGCCGGGCGACACGGTCTGGCCGACCTCGGCGCCGACGGCGGTAACGACGCCGTCGAAATCCGAGAACAGGCGCGCATAGCCGAGCTGCTCCTGCGATTTGGCAAGCGAGGCCTTGGCCCGCTCGACGCCGGCCTCGGCCGCTTTGCGCGCCTGCTGCGCGGCATCGAAGACGGCCTGGGTGGTGTTGGCGGCGGCCAGCAGCTGGCGCTGGCGCTCCTCGCTGGCGGCGGCGTTGGCGAACTGCGCCTCGGCGTTGGAAAGCTCGGCCTTGGCCGCCTGCACCGCAAGCTCCAGCGCCGTCGGGTCGAGGGCTGCGATCGTCGTGCCCTTGGTGACGATGTCGCCGACCTTGACGTCGCGGGCGACGACACGGCCGAGCAGGCGGAAGGAGAGGTCGGCGCTGACTTGCGGCTCGATCGAGCCGGCGAAGCCGAAGGTCTGGATGGTGCGCGGCTCGATCACCACCGACAGCACCGGCCGGATGATCTCCGGCGGCTTGTCTTCCGATTGCGAACAGCCGGCAAGCGGCGCAAGCAACAGCAGGGCGGGCACAAGCATGCGCGGCAGCCTTTTCATTGGCCTGCTCCCGCGATCTCGATCGCCTGTCCGGGGCTGAGCAACTGGCCGCCATTGGTGACGACGCTCTGGCCGGCCTCCAGCCCTCTGCTGATGACGACCACGCCGGAATCATAGGCCAGCACCTCGACCGGTGTCGTCGCAGCCGCCTTGCTCGATGGGTCTACCACCCAGACCGCCGGCTTGCCGTCAGTCGAGGTCAGCGCCTGCCAGGGCAGCAGGATCGCCTTGATCGGCTTGGCGCTGGCCGAGCCGATCACGGCCGCGCCCAGCGGCATGGCGGCGGGCGTGTCGGGAATGGCGACCTTGACCCGGATCGATCCCGAAGCCGGATCGACCGCCGGCGAGATCTCGCGCACCTTGCCCATCGCCCTGACCTGCGGGTCGGACAAGAGCGTGATCGTCACCGCCGGCGTTTGCGGCGTCCGCGCGACCAGCGTTTCCTGGACGTTGAACACCGCGTCGCGATCGCCGTCCTCGGCGATGGTGAAGACGGTCTGCGCCGCCTGCACCACTTGCCCGGCTTCGACCTGGCGGGCGGTGATGAAGCCCGCCGCACCGGCCTTGAGCTCGGTGAAGGACAAGTTCTCCTTGGCATTCGCGAACGCGCTTTGCGCGGCATTGACGCTGCCTTGCGCCACCTTAAGCGTCTGATCCGCCGTGTCATAGTCGCGTCGCGTGGTGAAACCCTGGCCGAGCAAGATCTTCTGGCGCTCGAAGGCTGCGGCGGCCTGCGTCAACTGCGCCTGCGCCGCATCGAGGTCGGCCTGTGCCGAGCGCAGGTCGGATTCCTGCTCCTGCGGATCGATGCGGGCCAGCACCGCGTCCTTGTCGACATGCTGGCCGACATCGACGAGCCGCTCGGCGATCCGGCCGCCGACCCGGAAAGATAGGTTGTTCAGCGTGCGCGCGGCGATCACGCCGGTCAGCGAGGTCCGTGGCGCGTAGTCGGCGATCCTGACCGTTTCGGCGCGCACCATGATCGGCAACTTCTTTGCCGCCGCCTCTTGTTTCTGGCACCCGGCGAGCGCCAGTCCCGCCAAGGCGCAGACGAGCATCGTGGAGCCAGGAAAAGACAACAGATTGAAGGCGTTGACCGGAAGCGTCGGGGCGGAAGGTGTCGCGTTCCTGCTCATGGTTCCCTCAACCGCGCGGGCCGCTCCCTGCGACGGATGCCGCGGACAATCGCGAGGATAATCGATCCCCCCAAAAAGGAAACCTCTGTCGTACGCGTATGGGCGGACTGGTCAAATTAGGGGAACCGCGTGACGGCAGGCCCAATCGACCGGCACTGGTGTGGGCTTGAGGAAAAGCTGAAATGGGGCCAGAACGGATTTCAACGGCATCAAACGAGAACGGGCCCCTATCTCGATGAGGGATGGCCCGATGAGGGACGAGATGAAGAATTCAGCCATTTCCGAACGCAAGAACCAGTCGATCTCGCGCGGCGTCGGCATGACCACGCAGATCTATGCCGATCGCGCCGAGAACTCGGAAATCTGGGATGTCGAGGGCCGCCGCTACATCGACTTCGCGTCCGGCATCGCCGTCGTCAACACCGGCCACCGCCATCCCAAGGTGATCGAGGCGGTCAAGGCGCAACTCGATCGCTTCACCCACACCTGCCATCAGGTCGTGCCCTATGAGAGCTATGTCAGGCTGGCCGAGCGTCTGAATGGCCTGCTGCCCGGCAAGTTCGACAAGAAGACGATCTTCGTCACCACCGGCGCAGAGGCGGTGGAGAACGCCGTCAAGATTGCCCGCAACGCCACCGGCCGCCCGGCCGTCATCGCCTTTTCCGGCGGCTTCCACGGCCGCACCTTCATGGGCATGGCGCTGACCGGCAAGGTGGTGCCCTATAAGGTCGGCTTCGGCGCCATGCCGGCCGATGTCTTCCACGCGCCGTTCCCGGTGGCGCTGCATGGCGTAACGGTCGCCGATTCGCTCGCCGCCCTCGACAGGCTGTTCAAGGCCGACGTCGATCCCGCCCGCGTCGCCGCCATCATCGTCGAACCGGTGCAGGGCGAGGGCGGCTTCTATGAGGCGCCGCGCGATTTCATGACTGCGCTGCGCAAGGTCTGCGACCAGCATGGCATTTTGCTGATCGCCGACGAGGTGCAGACCGGCTTTGCCCGCACCGGCAAGATGTTCGCCATGGAGCATCATGACGTCGCGCCCGACCTTACCACCATGGCCAAGAGCCTGGCCGGTGGCTTCCCGCTGTCGGCGGTCACTGGACGCGCCGAGATCATGGATGCGCCCGGCCCTGGCGGACTTGGCGGCACCTATGGCGGCAGCCCGATCGGCGTCGC
>NZ_RZOT01000377.1:0-6016 GCF_003999085.1 Mesorhizobium sp. M4A.F.Ca.ET.090.04.2.1 | reverse complement strand
CCGCAGCCAACCCGGGCGGGGCGGGCGGACCGACGGGATCGCCCGCGATGGTGAAGCTGCCGGCCGGCGCGTCATCCGGCAGCAGCAACCGCAGCACCCGGATGCCGAGACGCTCGGCAACTTCGACCGCCAGCCCCTGCTCATCCCTGGCAACCAGGATCGCCTTGGCGCCGATGTCGGAGAGATAGAAATCGAGCTCGTCGGCCCGGTAGGCCGGATTGAGCGGAGCAGTCGAGGCCGCCGCCGCCACGGCGAGGAAGGCGGTCGCCATCTCCGGCCCGTTAGGCAGCACGATCGCCACACGGTCGCCACGGCCGAGGCCTAGCTCATTCATCTTCGCGACCGTCTCGCGGATCAGCCGGCGCAAACCGCCATGCGTGAGCGTCGGCCTATCAGGGGCCGAAACAGCCGGCGCGTCAGTGGCGCCGGGGGCGAGGCGGTGCGCAAGGTCCACAGTGTCAGCGGTATTGGTCATGGTCACCGACTATCTTTCCAGCCTGCAAAAATCCAGCCGAGCGGCAGCACGCAATCGTGAAGCCGCCGGCATCAGTATCCGAGCGCAAGTCCGTCCTTGCGTGGGTCAGACGCGCCGGTCAGCGTTCCCTTTTCCCAGTCGATCAGCACCGCCTGCCCGCCCCCCAGCGGATGATCTGGCTCCATCACCTGGTGGCCGCGCCGGCGCAGGCCTGCAACCGCGTCGACCGGCACGCTGCGCTCCGCCTCCGCCACGCCGCTGTTGTAGAAGACTCGCGGCGCATCCAGCGCCTGCTGCGGGTCCATGCCGAAGTCGATCATGTTGGTCAGCAGGTGAACGTGGCCGAAAGGCTGGTAGCCGCCGCCCATGACGCCGAACGGCATCATCGCGCGGCCGTCCTTGGTCATCATGCCCGGCATGATGGTGTGCATCGGCCGCTTGCCGGGCGCTATGGCATTCGGGTGCTTCGGATCGAGGCGGAAGCTGGTGCCCCTGTTCTGCAGCACGACGCCGCTCTTCGGGCTGACGACACCGCTGCCGAAGGAATAGTAGGTGGAGTTGATGAAGCTCACCGCATTCAAGTCGCGGTCGACGACGGAAATGTAGACGGTGTCGCTGCCCGGCAGGTCGAGGCGCGGCAATTCGGTCATGGCACGCTCGCGGTCGATCGCGGCGCGCAGCCGGTCGGCGTAAGCGCCGGACAAAAGCTCCTTCACCGGGACGGCGACATGATCCTGGTCGCCGAGAAACGTGTCGCGGTCGCGGTAGGCCAGCCGCCCGGCCTCGATCTCCAGATGCAGGCGTTCGGCGCCATTGGGGTCGAGTTCACCGAGTTTGAAGCCGGACAGCACGTTCAGCATCAGAAGCGCGGTCAGGCCCTGATTGTTCGGCGGCATCTGGTGGATGCCGTAACCGCGGTAGTCGATGCCGACCGGGTTCTTGTAGTCGCCCTTGGTCGAAGCAAAATCGTCGAGCGTGTGCAGTCCGCCGAGCTGGCGGAGCCGGCCGACGATGTCGTCGGCCACCGCGCCTTCGTAGAAGCCAGCGCGGCCTTTCTTCGCGATGATGCGCAGCGTTTCGGCAAGCTCCGGCTGGCGATGGACGTCGCCGGCCTTGGGCGGCTGGCCGCCGGGCAGGAAGATGCGCGCCGCCACCTCGTCGGCCGACAGGTCGGTTTCGGGATCCTCCCAGTCGAAGGCGACGCGGTCGTGCACGACGTAGCCATTTTCCGCGTAGTGGATGGCGGGCGCCAATGCGTCGGCAATGCCCTTGCGGCCATGGTCTTCCAGCAGCCGGCACCAGGCATCGACCGCGCCCGGTACAGTGACCGCGTGGGGACCCTGCTTCGGAAGCTCGCTGAAGCCGTTCTCCAGATACCAGTCGACGGTTGCGGCGGCAGGCGCACGCCCCGAACCGTTGAAGGCCAGCACCTTGCCTTGCCCTTTCGGGCAGAAGAGGACAAAGCAGTCGCCGCCGATGCCGGTCGACTGCGGCTCGACCACCGCCTGCACGGCGGCGGCGCAGACGGCGGCGTCCATCGCATTGCCGCCGGAGCGCAGCATCTCGATGGCGGCAAGCGTGGCCAGCGGATGCGAGGTCGCGGCCATCGCTTCGGTGGAGCGGGCGGGCGAGCGGCCGGGGAATTGGAAATCACGCATGCTGTTTACGGTATCCCTGCATTCAACGTCCGCGGCCGAAAAGCTGAGCGGCGGACAACAAGACGATCGATAGCACGATCAGGCAAGTCGAAATGGCGGCAATGGTCGGATCGATCTGGTCGCGCAGAGCATTGAACATGCGGCGCGTCAGCGTCGTGGTTTCGCCGCCGGAGATGAACAGCGAAACCACCACCTCGTCGAAGGAGGTGATGAAGGCAAACAGCGCGCCCGAGACGATCGAGAAACGGATTTGCGGCATCGTCACCTGGCGGAAGGCGGAAAAGCGGTTGGCACCTAGGCTGCGCGCCACCTTCTCCTGGTTCATGTCGTAAGACCGCAGGCCGGAAAGCACGGTCAGCACCACCAGCGGCAAGGCCTGCACGGTGTGCGCGACGACAAGGCCGGTCAGCGTGTTGTTGAGGCCGATGCGGGCATAGAGGAAGAAGGTGCCGATGCCGATCAGGATGACCGGGATGATCAGCGAAGCGGTGAGCAGTGCATTGATGGCGCCGGTCATTCGCAGCGTGCCGATGTTGATGGCGTAGGCTGCGGCTGTGCCGAGTGGCGTAGCCACGAGCATCGTCATCACCGCGACCTTGACCGACACGATGGTGGCATCGCGCCATTCCACCGATCCGAAATAGCTCTCGTACCAGCGCAGCGACCATTCCTGGGGCGGGAACTGCAGCAGCGTCGAGCCGGAAAAGGACATAATGACGATGATGACCGACGGCGCGATCAGGAACAGCAGGACGAGGGCGCCAAGACCATAGAGCCAGAGCCGTTGCCGGTGCGAGATGGGCAGGGCATTTTCCATGCTCATCGCGAGCTCCAGACGCCGGTGGCGCGTGCGCCGAGCAGCCATTGGAACAGGCCGAGCAGGGCGAGCGTGACGGCAAGCAGCACGACGCCGAGCGCGGCGCCCGCGCCCCAGTTGGAATAGAGGCTGGTGGTCTGCTCCATGCGCATCGCCCACATGATGACCTTGCCGCCGCCCATCAATGCCGGCGTGACGAAAAAGCCGAGGCAGAGCACGAAGACGATGACCACGCCGGAGGCGAGGCCGGGCAGCGACAGCGGGAAGAATATCTGCCGGAAGGTGGCGGCCGGGCTGGCGCCGAGATTCATGCCTGCGCGCAGGCAATCGGTGTCGATCGTCTTCATCGAGGCGTAGAGCGGCAGCACTAGGAACGGCAGCATGATGTGGGTCATGCCGATAATGACGCCGGCGAAATTGTTGGCGAGCGGCAGCGGCTGGCTGATGACGCCGAGATCGATCAGCCAGCTGTTGATCAGGCCCTTGCGCTGCAGGATGACCAGGCCAGGCATAGGTGCGCACCAGGACCGAGGTCCAGAACGGCAGGATGACCAAGACCAGGCATATCGAGGCCGCGCGACGCGGCAGTTGCGACAGCATGTAGGCCAGCGGATAGCCGAGCACGACGCAGGCGCCGGTGACGGCGAAGGCAACCTTGAAGGTGGTGAGGAAGGTCTTGATGTAGGAGGGCTGCTGGAAGAAGCGCGCGTAGTTCGAAGCGCTCAGCGCCCCGGTCTCGTCGAACAGCGACAGCCAGAACAGCCAGCCGATCGGCACGATGATGACGGCGAAGACGAGCAGCAGGCCGGGCGACAGCAGCGCCAGCAGCCCGAAGGATTCGCGGCGCGCATCGGCATGCAACGCATCGGCGTTGAGCGTCGGGGCGCTGGCATGGGGGAGTATGGCGGATTGCATGCTCATCAGTCCGCCGCCACCAGCACCACATCATCGGCATCGATACCGAGATTGACCGGTTCGCCGGGCCTTGGCAGCTTTGCCAGCACGTCACTGCGGCAATAGTCGCGCAGCGTCACCTGACGCCCATCTCGCAGCGTGGCATAGCAGGCGAAACTGTCGCCCTGGTAGATGACGTCGCCGACCGTCGCCGGGATCACGTTGACGCTGCCCGCCGGCGGAGCGTCGGCGACGAGGCGCAGCTTTTCCGGCCGCACCACCATCAAATGGCAGCCGGCGGCTGGCGCCGCAGACGTCATGCGGATCTTCCTGTCCTCATACCAGACGCTGCCGTTGCGGCTTTCGACCGGGATGAAGTTGGAATCGCCGATGAAGCCGGCGACGAAGCGCGTTTTGGGCGCGGCGTAGAGCACTTCCGGCCGGTCGATCTGCTCGATGCAGCCGGCATTCATGACGGCGATGCGATCCGACATGGTGATCGCCTCGCGCTGGTCGTGGGTGACGTAGACGGTCGTCATGCCCAGCCGGCGATGCAGATTGCGCAATTCGATCTGCATGTGTTCGCGCAGGCTCTTGTCCAGGGCCGAAAGCGGCTCGTCCATCAGCACGATGCGCGGTTCGAAGACGATGGCGCGGGCCAGCGCCACGCGCTGCCGCTGGCCGCCGGAAAGCTGGTCGACGCGGCGCTCGCCGAGCCCTTTCAACTGCACGAGGTCCAGCGCCTTTTCGACGCGCTCGGCCGTCTCCGACGCCGAGACGCGGCGCTGCTTCAACGGAAACGCGATGTTGTGGAAGACATTCATATGCGGGAACAGCGCATAGTTCTGAAACACCATTCCGATGTTGCGCCGGTGCGGCGGCATGGCGATGATCTCCTCGCCCCCGACCTTGATGCTGCCGGCATTCGCCCTGACGAAGCCCGCCAGGATCATCAGCAGCGTCGTCTTTCCCGAGCCCGACGGGCCAAGCAGCGTCAGGAATTCGCCGGCGGCGACATCGAGCGAAAGATCGCGCAGCACCGAGACGCCGCCGAACCTCTTCTCGATGCCGCTGATGCCGATTGGAAGCGCGGTCGGCGCGATGGACAAAAGCATCTCCCTGGACTCCGGATCATTCATGGCGGGACGGAGCTGGGCAGCGCCTGGACGCTGCCCCGACCGGTGCCACCCTGTCTATTGCTGGATCAGGTTGTCGAACTTCTCGGTCGCCTCCACGAGGGTGTCGCGCCAGAACTCGGGATCCTGCAGCACCTGCTTCTTGACGTTGTCCGGCGCCGAGTTGATGTCCTTGATCCGCTCCGGCGGGATCTTGCCGGTCTCGAAGGCCTTCTCGTTCGCCGGGCCGTTGTCGACATAGAGCGGCAGGTTGGCCTGAAGGTCGGGGCTGACAAACTTGGCCAGCGCCTTCATGGCGAGGTCCTTGTTCTTCGAGCCCTTGGGGATGACCATGCAGTCGGCGGTCAGAACGCCTTGGTCGAAGGAGAAGCTGACCGGCGCGCCTTCCTTCCGCAAGGTGCCGGCGCGGCCGTTCCAGATGCTTGCCATGTCGACCTCGCCGTCCTTGACGAGCTGCATGGCCTGCGCGCCGGAGGTCCACCAGGCGTCGACATGACCGCGGATCTTGTCGACGGACTGCAGCGCACCGTCGATGTCGACCGGATAGACCTTGTCGATCGGGATGCCCTTGGCAAGGGCGGCGACGCTCAGCGTTTCCGTCGCCTGGCTGCCTGAGAGCGCGCGGCGGCCCGGGAATTTCTCGACATCCCAGAAATCGGCCCAGGTCTTCGGCCCCTTGTCGCCGAAAACGTCGGTCCGGTAGATCAGCACGACCGAGGTGTAGGAGATGCCGACCCAGTCGTCATGGACGAGCTTGGGATTGATGCCGCTTCTGTCGATGACGCTGTAGTCGAGTTTCTCGAACAGGCCTTCCTTGGAGCCGCGCGCGCATTCGTCGGCGCCGAGCTCGGTGATGTCCCATTTGACGGCATTGCCGGTGACCTGCAGACGCACGTCGTCGAGACCGTTGGTGGTGTCTTCCTTGATGGTGATGCCGAGCGCATCGGCGGTCGGCATCACCATCAAGGAAGACACCACCAACGGTCTCGACGACGTGCGTCTGCAGGTCACCGGCAATGCCGTCAAATGGGACATC
>NZ_RZOT01000376.1:0-6028 GCF_003999085.1 Mesorhizobium sp. M4A.F.Ca.ET.090.04.2.1 | reverse complement strand
TTGTTCGAGTTCGGCCAGATTGATGGGCGAGACCGTCCAGCCGCGCCCGTCGCGGCAGATCAGCCCTTCGGTTTCCAGCCGCAGCAGCGCGGCCCTGACCGGCGTGCGCGAGGCGGCGAAGCGGCTCTCGATCCAGCGCTCGGTCAGGCGCTCGCCGGGCCCGATCTCAAGACCGAGGATCATCTCGCGAAGCTGCCGTTCGACGCTCTGCATCTGCGACATGGCGGTTCCGTTCGTATGGCCGCATTGACAGCGGCAGGGTTGAGGTCCATGACGGATACCAGCTTGGTATCCCAAATTGGTATCCGTAACAACCCCACCATGGCACGGGCATGAGATGAGCAAGAACGGCAGCGAACAGGGCGGCTACAACGTCCACTGGCGGCGCAATCTCGCCGTCTGCTTCGCGGGCTCGTTCAGCACGCTCATCGCCATGACCTTGCTGCTGCCCTTCCTGCCGCTCTATGTCGAGCAGTTGGGCGCCGAGGGCCATGCCGCGATCGTGCAATGGTCGGGCATCGCCTACGGTGCCACCTTCTTCGCGGCCGCCCTTGTGGCGCCGCTGTGGGGACGGCTGGGCGACCGCTACGGCCGCAAGCTGATGCTGGTGCGTGCCAGTTTCGGCATGGCGATCTGCATGTCGCTGACCGGCATGGTCGAAACCGTCTGGCAACTGGTTCTGCTGCGCCTGCTGATCGGCTTTGCCGGCGGCTATTCGTCGGGCTCGACCATCCTGGTCGCCATGCAGACACCGAAGGAGCGTTCCGGCTGGGCGCTGGGCGTGCTCTCGGCCGGCATCACGGCGGGTGGCCTGGTCGGGCCGCTGCTGGGTGGCGCATTGCCGCCGGTGATCGGCATCCGCGCCACCTTCCTGCTGTCGGGCGGCGTCATCTTCCTCGCCTTCCTGGCGACGACCATCCTGATCAAGGAGACCCCTCGCCCGGCGGCGGCCAAAACTGGAGCTGCGTCAAAGCCGAAAAGCGGCTGGTCGCAGATCCCCGACAAGCGCCCGGTCGTCGCCATGCTGGCGACCGGCATGCTGCTCGCCTTCGCTACCATGTCGATCGAGCCGATCATCACTGTCTATGTGCAGCAGCTGATCGAGGACGAGAGCCGGGTGACCTTGGTCGCCGGGGTGGTCATGTCGGCGGCGGCGCTCGGCGCCATCCTGTCGGCCTCGTGGCTGGGCAAGCTCGCCGACCGCATCGGCCACTGGAACGTGGTGATCGCCGCGCTTGCCATCTCGGCCCTGCTGTTGATCCCACAGGCCTTCGTCACAGAGGGCTGGCAGTTGATCGGTCTGCGCTTCCTGATGGGTCTGGCGCTGGGCGGGCTCCTGCCCTGCATCACCAGCGTCATCCGCCACAACGTGCCGGACGGCGTCGGCGGCAATGTGCTGGGCCTGTCAATCTCGGCGCAATATGTCGGCCAGGTGGCCGGGCCACTGCTCGGCGGCTTTGCCGGAGGCCATTTCGGCATGCGCTCGGTATTCCTGGGAACATCGCTGCTGATGGCCGGCGGCGCGGCCTACAACTGGATTGTCCAGTCGCGGCGCACGCGCAACATACTGGCGCAAGCCGGCAGTTCCTGACACGTTCGCCTTTTGCGGATAAACCCACCCGATGAACGGCAAGCTGAAGGACTGGGCGCGCACGATCAAGCAAGACGTGCACGCGATCTATCTCGCGGCCGGTGATGCCCGTACGCCTTGGTATGCGAAGGTGCTGGCGCTATGTGTCGCCGGCTATGCCCTGTCTCCAATAGACTTGATTCCCGACTTCATCCCGGTGCTGGGATATCTCGATGACGCAATCATTGTGCCGCTCGGCATCCTGGCCGTGCTGAAGATGATTCCACCGGAGGTCATGGCAGAACATCGAGCCGCTGCCGCGCTTGCGGGAGAGCGCCCGGTGAGTCGGGTAGCCGCAGTCGTCATCGCTTCCGTCTGGGGCGCATCTGCCACACTGGCGGCCTGGCTCGGCTATCGCTACTTCATCGGCTGAGTTCGCGACACCATCCGCGCTTTCACTACATCGGTCGTATGGCAGGAGGCACCCCCATATGGGCACAACTGAACAAGCAGCTAGCGGAGGCAGCCGCATCTTCGTTCTTGCCGGCGGCCTCTGCGGCGCGGCGGGCGTGGCGCTGTCGGCCGCGGCCGCGCATCTGGGCGGCGGCTTCGTCGGCACGGCGGCGTCTTTCCTGCTCATGCACGCGCCGGTCTTCCTCGCCGTCGGGCTGATCGGCGCCGACCGCGCCCTGCGAATCGCAAGCCTGGTCCTGCTTTTCGGGCTGGTGCTTTTCTGCGGCGATCTTCTCGCCCGCGACTTCCTGGGTTCGCGGCTGTTTCCGATGTCGGCGCCGATCGGCGGCACCCTCCTGATTGCAGGCTGGCTGGCGATCGCCGGTTCGGCCCTCGTCCTGCGTCGCGCCTGAGACCGGCGCTCAGTCCTGCCGGCGCTCGCGCCTTGCCAGCCATTCGCGACTGCGCACGGCCGGCCCTGTGAGGCGCCGCCGCTCCGGCCGCTCGGACGCCGGAGAGATGCCCCAATAGTTGCGATAGATATCCTCGAACAGATGGTTCATCGGATGCATAGCTTTGTACCTCTGAATTGAATCGATCCAATCGATCGACGTGAAAAAGACCGACCGCTCAGCCGCGCTTGCGATCCACGATAAAGCGCGGCTCGCGCCTCCATGGACTTGCCTTGCCGCGGCGCTTCTCGCTGAGCGCAGCCGAGGCAATGCCCCAATCGTTGCGGTAGACGTCCTCAAACAGAAAGTTGACCGGATGCATCGCACCCTCCTTCCAAACTCGCTCCAATCGGCCGAATTGCCAACTTGGATCGATTCAAACATAGGCCATCCGACCTGGGAGTCAAGCGGAATTTGAATCGATCCAAGAAAAATGATATTGGACCGGAGATCGATCCCCGTCCATGTAGTGCGGCGTGGGAGGTCCGGGAGAACAGACATGGCATCACTCATCGAAGGCCAGGCACGCCCCATCCGGCTGGCCGATATCGCCAAGGCGGCCGGCGTCTCGCATGGCACGGCCTCCAACGTCTTCAGCCGCCCGGAGATCGTGCGCGCGGAAGTGCGCGAGCGGGTCAAGGCGGTGGCCGAGGCGATGGGCTATGCCGGACCCGACCCCAAAGGCCGGCTGCTGCGCGCCGGCAAGGTCAATGCGATCGGCGTCGCATCGACCGAGCCCCTCTCCTATTTCTTCGACGACCCTTTCGCGCGCGTGATGATGGCCGGTATCTCCGAGGCATGCGACGCCACAGGTGCCGGCATTGCGTTGGTATCGGCTCAAAATGACGAAAAACTCGCCTGGAACATCCAGAGTGCCCTGGTCGACGGCTTCATCCTGTTCTGCATCGAGGGAGGCCCTCGCCTCGTCGAGCTGACGCGCGAACGCAGGCTCCCCTTCGTCGCGCTCGCAGTCGGCTTCGATGACGACACCATCTCGATGATCGGTATCGACAACGTCGCCGGCGCAAGGCTGGCCGCGCGTCATCTCAGCGAACTTGGGCACCGCCGCTTCGCCGTTCTGTCGCTGCCTTTCGTTGACGGCAGCACCGGTCTTGTGACGCCCGGGCGGCTCGGGACGGCGCTCTACACCGCAACGCGCGACCGACTTGCCGGCTATTTCGAGGAGCTTTCCCGCTTCGGCATCGACACCACCAAGGTGCCGGTCTACGAGACCGAAAACGAGGCCGCCTCCACCAGGGCCGGCCTCGAAGCCATCTTCGCCAGCGGCGAGCCGCCCACAGCGATCCTGGCGATGTCCGACCGCATGGCCATGGTCGCGGTCGACTGGCTGACCGGGCGGGGTCTGAATGTCCCGGGGGATGTCTCGGTCATCGGTTTCGACGGCGTTCCGGACGGCCTGCTGTGCAGCCCTCGGCTCACCACGATCGCCCAGCCGATCGCCGAGATCGGCCGTCGGGCGGCGCGAATGATCCTCAATTTCGACGGCTCAGTGCGACGCGAGATGCTCGGTGTCGAACTAATCGTCAGGGCATCGACCGGACCGGCGAGGCCCTGACCGACCTCACCGATTCCCCGCCGCCATCGGCTGGACGCCGAAAGACGCACGCGCTGGCACCTCGCCGCGGGCCGGCTTCTTGCCCGATGAACCGATGCCGGACAGCCATTCGAGATAGAACGCGAGCGCGAACTGCATGGCGATGCCGGCCGATATCAGCAGGGTGTCATAGGCGAGGCCGCCCGGATTGATCAGCTTCAGCACCTGCGCCACCATGGCGAGAACCGTGCCGGTGATGAACACAGGCAACGAGCGCTTGCCGAGGATGGCGAGCGGATGGTCGGGGCTGGTGCGGAACAGGTTCGAGACAGCCGGCAGCGCGACGATGAGATAGCTCACCGCCAATATGTGCAGGAGCCTCGGCAGCGACAGGAATGTCTTGTCGAAGCCGGTCAGCACCACCGGCAGATCGAGCCAGGATATCCGGCCCCAGAGCGGACTGTGCACCCAGACGAGCGCCGTCAGTACATAGGCGGCGGCGGCTCCGAGCAGCCAGCGATTGACCGGAATCACGCCGCCGCGCCTGACATGCAGCATGGCGGCCAGGCCGATGTTGAACAGGAACTGCCAGGACAGCGGATTGAGGAACCAGAAACCGGGCTCCGGATAGTTGGGCGGCGCGATCTGCCAGATGCCGACGACTAGCCACAGGGCTCCCGACAGAACAAGCGCCGGCACCGGCCGGTAGCTGATCAAAAGCAGGAAGGCCGGCGCCAGCAAAAGCAGCACCGCGTAGACCGGCAGGATGTTGTTGTAGCCGAGCTGGTGACCGAGCGTGACGATGCCGACCAGGACTTCCGGTGTGTTCTTCATCAGCGGCTCGATGTTGATCAGTTTCAACAGCTCAGGCCGCCTGGCGAACACCGCGGCGGCGCAGAACAGCGCCATCACCGCCATGGTCGTGACGATATGGGCAACATAGAGGACGCCGGCGCGCCGCCACATCTTCAGCGTCGCCAGCAGCCGGCCTCCGGACTGGAATTTGCTGCCGTAGGCGAGCGCGACCGACATGCCGGAGATCAGCACGAAGGCTTCAGCCGCGTCCGAGAAGCCGAAATTCTTGTAGGTCAGCGTCTCGAACATCGTGCCGGGCACATGATCGATGAAGATGGTGAGCAGCGCGAGCGCGCGAAACACATCGATACGCGTATCGCGTCCGGGCGAAACTGGCATGGTCATCGACAAAAGGCCTCAAAGCTGGTCGTTCATTGGGGCAATGCGACCCCCGGCGCACCGCTTTGATTCCTCCCGTGGCGGAGTGTATCGGCGCAGAAACGGTCTGAAGTAAGCCTGGTTCAATCAACTTTCGCGGAGCAAGAAAATATTCCGTTTTGAAGCCGGCAAATCAACGAATCTATCATAAAATCAAAAGGATATAAGCGTGTCCGAATATACCGGCAAAACTGCCGTCCTGCGTGACTTGAGCTTCCCTTACCGCTTCACACAGCCAACAGAGGCAAGCGGCGAATGCCTGTTCCTGCTACACGGATCAGGTGTCGATGAAACCACGCTGGTGCCGCTGGCGAAACAGATTGCGCCGGATGCCGCACTGGTCGCCGCGCGCGGTCGAATCCCACAAGAGGACGGCTTTCGCTGGTTCGAGCGGATCACGCCGACCAGCTTCGAGCAGGCCAGCATCCGCACGGAAACGGACGCCTTCGCGACGTTCGTTGCCGAGGCGACGAAGCGCCACGGGCTCGATCTCTCCCGCGCAGCCTTCCTCGGCTATTCGAACGGCGCCAACCTGGTCTCGAGCCTGATGCTGCTTCATTCCGGTCTCGTCCGGCGGGCCGCGCTTTTGCGGGCCATGCCGGTGTTGGCCGAGACGCCGCCGACGGATCTCGGCGGCACAAAGGTGCTGATGATCGCCGGCGCCGCCGACCTCACTTACGGTCCCTTCGCGCCGGCGCTGGTGATGCTGCTAAGCCAGCGCGGCGCCACGGTCGACGCAAGGATTATCACATCTGGGCATGAGAT
>NZ_RZOT01000375.1:0-6039 GCF_003999085.1 Mesorhizobium sp. M4A.F.Ca.ET.090.04.2.1 | reverse complement strand
GACCGCATGCTTCATACGGCAACCGCCGCCGAGAATGGCACCGGCGACGAAATATTTTCACCTTTTCCGGGCAAATGCGGCAGGAATTTCTGCCGCGTCGAGGCTCAGGCCTTCTTGATCGCCAGCGTCGTCGCGAGGTCTTCCATGCGCTGGGCCAGCGCGCCCAGCGCATCGGTCAGCACGCTGTCGTTCTTGCCGGCCTTGGCCAGCGCCTCGTCGCGCGTCTTGCGCAGCGTCACCACTTCGCTTTCCATGCCCTTGACGCGTTTCTGCAGCTCGGAAAGCTCGTCCATGACCATGATGCCGGCCATCACCGTCAGCCGCTGGTCGCCGATCTCGCCGAACGAGTCCTTGAGATGCGCGACATAGCGGTCGAAACGCTCGGCCAGGTCGATCAGATGCTCTTCCTGGCCCTCGTCGCAGGCCATGCGATACTGCTTGCCGTCGATGGAAACCGTGACCTGTGCCATTGGCCTACCTGTCCAACACCGCGCGGATGGTTTCCATGGCGGTCACCAGCCGGCGCGAGACTTCCTTGTTGGCGTCTTCCAGCCGTTCGGCTCGCGCTTCGGAATTGTCGAGCTCCTGCGCCAGCCTGGAGCGATCGGCGTTCATGCGCTGCACCTCCGCCTCGGCCTCCGAATAGTCGCGCTCGTGCTCGAGCTTGGCCGCGACGGCGTTTTCCAGGCCTTCGATGGCTTTGCCCAGCCTGGCGATGACTTCCTTGAGCGTCGTTTCCCCGGTCATGGCTCGTCCTGCACCCTGCCCATCACCGAATCGTTCGCGTTCAGAACGCGTTATCCAGGAAACATTAGGCGCCGTGTGAAGGCAACGTCAATAAAGCTCTCGCGACTGTCCCCCGCTAACGCTAATGTAAGTCTGTCGGGACCATCACAAGGCCGGCAAAAACGCACCGATTTGTTGACTCAAGGGCCGCGCCTGCTATGTGTCGCGCACCCTTTCCAGGCCTCTCCCAAGGCCTCAAACCCCCACCCCGGAGGAAGCATGACCTCGCGTGAACAACATGACCGGATGGCCAATGCGATCCGTTTTCTCTCCATGGACGCAGTCGAGAAGGCGAATTCCGGCCACCCCGGCCTGCCCATGGGCTGCGCCGACATCGCCACGGTGCTGTTCACCCGCTTCCTGAAATTCGACGCCAGGGCCCCGCACTGGGCTGACCGCGACCGCTTCATCCTGTCGGCCGGCCACGGCTCGATGCTGCTCTATTCGCTGCTTTATCTGACCGGCTACGAGGACATGACCCTCGACCAGATCAAGAATTTCCGCCAGCTCGGCTCGAAGACCGCGGGCCACCCCGAATATGGCCATGCCGCCGGCATCGAGACCACCACCGGGCCGCTCGGCCAGGGCCTTGCCAACTCGGTCGGCTTCGCGCTCGGCGAGCGCATCATGAATGCCGCCTTCGGCAAGGATCTCGTCGACCACTACACCTATGTGCTGGCCGGCGACGGCTGCCTGATGGAGGGCGTCTCCCAGGAGGCCATCGCGCTCGCCGGGCATCTCAAACTCAACAAGCTGATCGTGCTGTGGGACAACAACAACATCTCGATCGACGGTCCGGTGTCGCTGGCCGACAACACCGACCAGGTCGCCCGCTTCCAGGCCTCCGGCTGGAACGCCAGCCACATCGACGGCTTCGATCCGGAAGCGATCGCCTATGCGATCGAGGCGGCGCGTCACTCCGACAAGCCGACGATGATCGCCTGCAAGACCACCATCGGCTTCGGCGCCCCGACCAAGGCCGGCACCAACAAGGCGCACGGCTCGCCGCTCGGCGCCGAGGAGATCGCCGGCGCGCGCAAGTTCTTCGGCTGGGACTCGCCGCCCTTCGAGATTCCGGGCGACATCCTCGACGCATGGCGCGCGGCGGGTCAGGCCGGTGCCAAGGCCCGCGCTGACTGGGAAGGGCGTCTCGCCAAGACGGACGCCGAGCTGAAGGGCGAGTTCGAACGCCGTGTCAGTGGCAAGCTGCCGTCGAACTTCGACAGCGTCATTGCCGACTACAAGAAGAAGCTCTCGGCCGACAAGCCAAAGGTCGCCACCCGCAAATCGTCGGAGATGGCGCTCGAGGTCATCAACGGCGCTGTGCCGGAAACCATCGGCGGCTCGGCCGATCTCACCGGCTCCAACAACACCAAGACCAGCCAGACCAAGAATATCACGCCGGACGATTACGGCCAGCGCTATGTCCACTACGGCATCCGTGAGCATGGCATGGCGGCGGCGATCAATGGGCTAACGCTGCATGGCGGCCTTATCGCCTATGGCGGCACGTTCCTGTGCTTCTCCGACTATGCCCGGCCTTCGATGCGCCTGGCCTCGCTGATGGGCATTCGTTCGATCTTCGTCATGACCCATGACTCGATCGGCCTTGGCGAGGATGGGCCGACGCACCAGCCGGTTGAGCATATGGCAGCGCTGCGCGCTATTCCGAACCACAAGGTCTTCCGCCCGGCCGACGCGGTCGAGACGGCGGAATGCTGGCAGCTGGCGCTCGAATCCGAAAAGACGCCGTCGACGCTGGCGCTGACCCGCCAGAACCTGCCGACCGTTCGCACCGAGCACAGCGAGAAGAACCTCAGCGCATCCGGCGCCTATGAGCTGGCCGCGGCAAACGGCGAGGCGGCGGTGACGATCTTCGCCACCGGCTCCGAAGTCGAGGTCGCGCTCGGCGCGCGTGATTTGCTGCAGCAGCACGGCCACCCGACCCGCGTCGTATCGGTGCCCTGCTTCGAACTGTTCGATCAGCAGAGCGACGACTACCGCAGAAACACGATCGGCAGCGCGAAGGTGAAGGTCGCCATCGAGGCCGGCATCCGTCAGGGCTGGGACCACATCATCGGCAGCGACGGCATCTTCATCGGCATGACCGGCTTCGGCGCCTCCGGCACCATCGAGCAGCTCTATCCGCATTTCGGCATCACCGCCGATGCTGCGGCGAAAGCGGTGGAAGCCCGCCTGCATGGCAAGTAAGGGTTGAGGCAAGCGAGCCCGCCAAAACCGCGCATGGCCGTTTCGGCGGACTGGCCCAACCTAATCGATTTAAATCCAGGCCTTCCAAGGCTGGATTCTTTGTCCGTCCGCCGCTATGAAGCTGCGGACCCCATCCGCCTCCCAGGGAGAGAAACATGACCGTCAGAGTTGCCATCAACGGATTCGGCCGCATCGGCCGCAACATCCTGCGCGCCATCCATGAATCCGGCCGCAAGGACATCGACGTCGTCGCCGTCAACGATCTCGGCCCGGTCGAGACCAATGCGCATCTGCTGCGCTACGACAGCGTGCATGGCCGCTTCCCGCACGAAGTGACGGTCGACGGCGACCAGATCTCGGTCGGCTCTGAGAAGTTCAAGGTCACCGCCATCAAGGACCCGACCCAGCTGCCTTGGAAGGAACTCGGCATCGACATCGCGCTCGAGTGCACCGGCATCTTCACCGCCCGCGACAAGGCCGCCGCGCATCTCACCGCCGGCGCCAAGCGCGTCATCGTCTCGGCGCCGGCCGAAGGCGCCGATCTCACCGTCGTCTACGGCATCAACCACGACAAGCTGACCAAGGACCATATCGTCATTTCGAATGCGTCCTGCACCACCAACTGCCTGGCGCCGCTGGCCGCCGTGCTGCACGAGACGGTCGGCATCGAGAAGGGCATGATGACGACGATCCACTCTTACACCGGCGACCAGCCGACGCTGGACACCATGCACAAGGATCTCTACCGCGCCCGCGCGGCTGCGCTGTCGCAGATTCCGACCTCGACCGGTGCGGCCAAGGCGATCGGCCTTGTGCTGCCCGACCTCAAGGGCAAGCTCGACGGCATCTCGATCCGCGTGCCGACCCCGAACGTCTCGGTCGTCGACTTCAAGTTCATCGCCAAGCGCTCGACCACCGCGCAGGAAATCAACGAAGCGGTGATCGCCGCATCCAAGGGCAAGCTGAAGGGTGTTCTGTCGGTCACCCATCACCCGAATGTCTCGATCGACTTCAACCACGATCCGCATTCCTCGATCGTGGCGCTTGACCAGACCAAGGTGATGGACGGCAACTTTGTGTCGGTGCTGTCCTGGTACGACAATGAATGGGGCTTCTCCAACCGCATGGGCGACACCGCCGTCGCCTTCGGCAAGACCATCGCCTGATCGACGCAGGCCGCAATCTTTCCAGATCAGACGCCCGGCTTCGGCCGGGCGTTTTTCGTTTGCAGGCCGGCTGGCGCCCCGAGCGGCAAAACCCCCGGAAATCAGCCCCATAGGAGCAAAAAATCACGCTGCCGCCTTGCGCTGGTCATGTCTTCGCCCCACTCTGCCGTAAAGCGGGGAGGGAGGCGGATTTGAGGGGCAATTCCGGATGGAGCATGCGATCTATCTTGTAACGCTGGTCGGCACCGCCCTTGTCGTTGCCGCCGCGTTTTCGAGCCTGATCGCCTTTCGCTTCGGCGCTCCCCTTCTGCTGCTGTTCCTCTGCATCGGTCTGGCCACCGGAACCGATGGTCTCGGCATCGAGTTCGACAATGCCCGCCTGGCTTACTTTGCCGGCTCACTGGCGCTGGCCGTCATCCTCTTCGATTCCGGGTTCGGCACGCCGCTCAATGCCTTGCGCCAGGCGGCCGGACCGGCACTGTCGCTGGCGACCGTCGGCGTCATCCTGACCACCGGCCTGTTCGGGGCCGCTGCCTATTACATGCTCGACCTCACCTGGCTGGAATCCTTCCTGCTCGGCGCCGCCGTCGCCTCGACCGATGCAGCGGCCGTCTTCTTCCTGCTGCGAGCCGGCGAGATCAATCTGCGCGAGCGCGTGCGCGCGACGCTCGAGGTGGAATCCGGCACCAATGACCCGATCGCCATCTTCTTGACCATCACTCTGGTCGAGATCATCGCCGCCCACGCCAATCCCGAAGCCAATGTGCTTGCCACCAGCCTCGTGCTCGGCTTCCTCATCAGCATGGGGCTTGGCGCCGTCATCGGCGTTCTCGGCGGCCTTGCCATCGTGCGCCTGGTCGAGCGGCTGAACCTCGACCACGGCCTGTTGCCGATCTTCGTGCTGACGCTGTCGCTGATGGTGTTCGCGGCCGCCGGCGCCATTGGCGGCTCGGGCTTCCTGGCGGTCTATCTCGCCGGGCTGGTATCGGGCAATTCAGACATCCGCGCCGTCACCATCCTTAGGCGCTTCCAGGACGGCATGTCGTGGCTGGCACAGATCATCATGTTCCTGATCCTTGGCCTGTTTGCCACGCCCTCGCAATTTCCGGCGATCCTGGTGCCGGCGACCTTGCTCGGCCTGTTCCTGATCTTCGTCGCGCGGCCGATCGCCGTCTGGCTCTGCCTGGTCACGTTCCGCCTGCCACGGCCCGAGGTCGCTTTCGTCTCATGGGTCGGCCTGCGCGGCGCGGTCTCCATCCTGCTCGCCATCACGCCGCTGCTCGGCGGCCTGGAAAACGGCCGCCTCATCTTCAACGTCGCCTTCATCATTGTGCTGGTGTCGCTGGTCGTGCAGGGCTGGACCGTCGGCCCGCTGGCGCGCCGCCTCGGCCTCATCGTGCCGGCGAGGCTCGGGCCCCTGGACAAGGTCGAGCTCGAACTGCCGGGCTCTGCCCATCACGAGCTGCTCGCCTATCGCGTGGCGCCGGGCAGCCCGGTGGCGCGTGGCGAGCGCATCCCGCGTTGGGCGCGGCCCTCGCTGGTGCTGCGCGACGGCCGCTCGATGCGCTTCCAGGACATGGGCCGGCTCGCCGCCGGCGACCAAGTATACATCTTCGTGCCGGACCGTTATCCGCGCCTGCTCGACAAGCTGTTCGCCAGCCGCGCCGTGGTCGATCCGGAGGACGCGGACTTCTTCGGCGCCTTTGCGCTAGATCCGACGCGCTCGGCCGAGGAGTTGGAGGCTGCCTACGCGCCGGGCTTGACCGAGGCAGAACGCAAGCTGACGGTCGGCGCCCTGGTCACGGAGCGGCTCGGCGGCCATCCCGAATATGCCGACCGGGTGCTGATCGGGCCGATCGAGCTCATCGTGCGCGAC
>NZ_RZOT01000374.1:0-6056 GCF_003999085.1 Mesorhizobium sp. M4A.F.Ca.ET.090.04.2.1 | reverse complement strand
TGATGCCGCCCTGGTCCTGCTCAACACCTGCCACATCCGGGAAAAGGCGGCGGAAAAAGTCTATTCCGAGCTTGGCCGCATTCGCGACATGAAAGCTGAACGGGCCGGGATGGGACGTGAGCTGCTGATCGGCGTCGCCGGCTGCGTGGCGCAGGCCGAAGGCGCCGAGATCATCCGCCGCGCGCCGGCCGTCGATCTGGTCATCGGTCCGCAGACCTACCACCGGCTGCCCGACGTGTTGGCAAGGGTGCGTGGCGGCGAGAAGATCGTCGAGACCGACTATGCCGTCGAGGACAAGTTCGAGCACCTGCCGCAGCCGAAGCGCGCCGAGGTCGCCAAGCGCGGCGTCACCGCCTTTCTCACGGTGCAGGAAGGTTGCGACAAGTTCTGCACCTTCTGCGTCGTGCCCTACACGCGCGGCTCGGAAGTCTCGCGGCCGGTGGCGCAGATCGTCGCCGAGGCCGAGCGCCTGGCGGAAGCCGGCGTGCGTGAAGTGACGCTGCTTGGCCAGAACGTCAACGCCTGGCACGGCGAGGGCGAAGGCGGCGAGGAGTGGGGGCTTGGCCGCCTGCTGTCTAGGTTGGCCGAGATTCCTGGCCTGGCGCGGTTGCGCTACACCACCAGCCATCCGCGCGACATGGATGATGAATTGATCGCCGCCCACCGAGACCTGCCGGCGCTGATGCCCTATCTGCATCTGCCGGTGCAGTCGGGTTCGGACCGCATCCTGAAGGCGATGAACCGCAGGCATACGGCGCGCGACTATCTGGCGCTCATCGATCGCATCCGCGCCGCGCGCGGCGACATCGCCATGTCCGGCGATTTCATCGTCGGCTTTCCCGGCGAGACGGAAGCCGATTTCGAAGCGACCATGCAGCTGGTGCGCGAGGTCAACTATGCCTCGGCCTTCTCATTCAAATATTCGCCGCGTCCAGGCACGCCAGGCGCCGAAATGGCCGGCCACCTGCCGGAATCCGTCAAGGACGAGCGCCTGCAGCGCCTGCAGGCGCTACTCCTGGAGCAGCAGCAGGGTTTCGGCGCGAGCCTTGTCGGCAGGACCATCGATACGCTGATCGAGAAGCCGGGCCGCCAGGCCGGCCAGAAGGTCGGCCGCTCGCCCTGGCTGCAGCCGGTTATTGTTGATGAAAAGGCCGGCGAAATCGGTGACATTATCGAGGTACGAATCACAAGGACGGGCTACAATAGCCTGTTCGCCGAGTTGGCCTGATGCATGTCGCCCAAAAGTGCCCGCGGGTTTGGGACAACGACATGCATAGCCACAAGCCTCGGCAGATGAGGAGAGACGGTTGAGCGCTGCTGAACTGAAGAACTTGCCCCCGAACCAGGCATCTGGGGCTTCCGACATGGCGCACATCGTTCTGACCTTCGACAACAACAAGCTTGCCAGCGCCCTGTATGGCCAGTTCGACGAAAACTTGGCCAGGCTCGAGCAGAAGTTGGGCGTTGACATCCGCTCGCGCGGCAATCAGCTGACCATCAAGGGCTCGGCCTCTGCCGCCGAGCAGGCGCGCCGCGCGCTCGACAACCTCTACGGCATTCTCCAGAAGGGCGTCGACATCGGTCAGTCCGACGTCGACGGCGCCGTGCGCATGGCGATCGCCGCCGACGACCAACTGACGTTGCCGACGCTGGAGCGCAAGGGCAAGATGTCCGCCGCTCAGATAGCGACGCGCAAGAAGACGATCTATGCCCGCTCGCTCAACCAGGACGCCTATATGCGCGCGCTGGAGCGCTCCGAGCTCGTCTTCGGCATCGGCCCGGCCGGCACCGGCAAGACTTATCTGGCGGTGGCGCATGCCGCCATGCTGCTCGAACGCGGCATGGTCGAGCGCATCGTGCTGTCGCGGCCGGCGGTCGAAGCCGGCGAGCGGCTGGGCTTCCTGCCCGGCGACATGAAGGAGAAGGTCGATCCATATCTGCGGCCGCTCTACGACGCGCTTTACGACATGATGCCGGCCGACAAGGTCGAGCGGGCGATCGCTGCCGAAGTGATCGAGATCGCGCCGCTGGCCTTCATGCGCGGCCGCACCTTGGCGCACGCCGCTGTCATCCTCGACGAAGCGCAGAACACCACGCCGATGCAGATGAAGATGTTCCTCACCCGTCTCGGCGAGAATTCGCGCATGATCGTCACCGGCGATCCGACCCAGATCGACCTACCGCCGAACACCAAGTCCGGCCTTGTGGAGGCGCTCCGCATCCTCGACGGCGTAACCGGCATGGTGACGGTACGCTTCAACGAGGGCGACGTCGTCAGGCATCCGCTGGTCGCCGAGATCGTCAAGGCCTATGACCGGGACGGCAAACTGGCCAGGGGCCTGGGCGCGGAAAGCTGACGAAAAAGCCGCATGGCTGAAGACAGGAAACCCGGCGGCCTGCCCGTCGACATCGATATTTCGATTGAGGCCGGCGACTGGCCCGATGAGATGGCGCTGACGCGCCTGGTCGATCGCGCCGCAGCTGCCGCCTTTGCCGAAACCGGCATCGAGGGCGCTTCCGAGCTGAGCATCGTCTTTGCCGACGACGCTCATATCCGCGAGCTCAACGCCGGCTGGCGCGGCAAGGACAACCCGACCAACGTCTTGTCTTTCCCTGCCTTTCCGCTATCGAAGGACGGTCCGCTGCCGCCGATGCTGGGCGATATCGTGCTCGCCGCCGAGACAGTCGCACGGGAAGCGGCACTGGAAGACAAGCCCGTGGCGAACCATATCACCCATCTCGTCATCCATGGCCTGCTGCATTTGCTGGGCTACGATCACGAGACCGACGCCGAGGCCGAGGAGATGGAAGCGATCGAGCGCGCCGCGCTTGCGAGGCTTGCCATTCCCGATCCCTACGCGTAACTAAAAAGACCAATTGACCGGACGACGATGAACGACAAACCAGAGACTGCCGCCCGCCCCGACGCCGGCAGTGCGGCCAAGCCTTCCGAAAAGACGGAAGAGGGCTCGAGTCCGAGTACCACGACCGGCAGCATCGCCAGCGAGCCATCGCCTGCCGGTCCTTCCCTGTTCGATCGCGTGCTTGGCCTGTTCAGGCAGCGTAACGGAACCAGCCTGCGCGAGGAGATAGCGGACGCGCTGGCCGAAACGGCGAGCGACGCCGGCGCCTTCTCGCCCGGCGAGCGCGCCATGCTCAACAACATCCTGCGCCTGCGCGAGGTGCGCGTCGAGGACGTCATGGTGCCTCGCGCCGACATCGAGGCGGTCGAGATCACGACGACGCTGGGCGATCTTCTCGGCCTTTTCGAACAGTCCGGCCATTCCCGTATGCCGGTCTATTCGGAGACGCTCGACGACCCGCGCGGCATGGTCCATATCCGCGACGTGCTGGCCCACATCACCAAGCTGGCTCGCGTCAAGAAGGGACGCACCAGCCGCAAGACCCCGGCGGCGACGCTTCTCGACCTCGCCCAGGTCGATCTCGCCCGCACCATCGGCGAGCTCAACCTGATCCGCCCGGTGCTGTTCGTACCGCCCTCCATGCTCGCTTCCGACCTGATGGGGAGGATGCAGACAACGCGCACCCAGATGGCGCTGGTGATCGACGAGTATGGCGGCACCGACGGTCTCGCCTCTCTGGAAGACATCGTCGAGATGGTGGTCGGCGACATCGAGGACGAACATGACGACGACGAGCCGATGATCACCCAGACCGGCGAGGGCAACTTCATCGTCGATGGCAAGGCCGAGATCGACGAGGTCGCCAAGATGATCGGCGAGGATTTCACTGCCGGCGAGCATGGCGAATATGTCGACACCATCGGTGGCATGATCTTCAACACGCTGGGCCGGGTGCCTGCCCGCGGCGAGGTGGTGCAGGCCATCCCCGGCTTCGAATTCCACGTGCTCGACGCCGATCCGCGCCGTGTCAAGCGCGTGCGCATCGTGCAGATCCAGAAGGGCGAGCGCCGCCGCCGCACCGCCCGCGCCGAGCAGGCCTGAAATCTGCCCCCATGATCTCAGCATCGAGGGCTGGCACCGGTAACACAGATAACATCAGATTGCGCTTATCGATGTTTGGAGCGCGGACCGCGGCCTGATAAATCTTTTGCCGTGATTCGCGCGACTCGGAAGCCTGTATGCAGCGCCTGGCCGGCCGGATAATTCTGCTGTGGGGGTGGCGGCGGGCGCTGGTGGCGTTTCTCGCCGGAGCGCTGGCGGTCCTCGCCCAGGCGCCCTACGATTTCTTCGCCGTCTGCTTCATCTCGTTTCCGCTGCTGGTCTGGCTGATCGATGGCGCGACCGGCGAAGCCTCCGATGGCTGGCTGGGGCGGCTGAAACCAGCCTTCGCCATCGGTTGGTGGTTCGGTTTCGGCTATTTCCTCGCCGGCCTGTGGTGGATCGGCCAGGCGTTGCTGGTCGAAGCCGACAGCTTCGCCTGGGCCTTGCCCTTCGCGGTGGTCGGCATCCCCTTCGCGCTCGCATTCTTCTACGGTTTCGCCACGGTCGTGGCGCGGCTGCTCTGGAGCAACGACATCGGCCGCATCGCCGCGCTCGCCTTCGGCTTCGGCCTGACGGAATGGCTGCGCGACTTCCTGTTCACCGGCTTTCCGTGGAATGCCATCGGCTATGCGGCGATGCCGGTGCCGTTGCTGATGCAGAGCGTCTCGGTGACCGGCATGATCGGCATGAACACGCTCGCCGTCTTCGTCTTTTCGCTGCCCGCTCTCGTCGCGGCGCGCCGCCAGCTTCGCCTGGGTTTCGCGCTGCTCATACTGCTTGTCGCCGCCCATGTCGGCTTCGGCTATGCCAGGCTCGCCGCCCGGGTCGAGCCGGCGACCCGTTCGGTCGATGTCCGAATCGTGCAGCCGGATGTCGACCTCAGCGAAAAATGGGACGCTTCGGTTCGCGACCGCATCTTCGCCACCTTGCTCGGCCTGTCGGGAAAGGCGCCAGAATCCGGCCATGCCAAGCCGCAGCTGATCCTGTGGCCGGAGACCTCGGTGCCGTTCCTCTTCACCGAGCGTCCGGACGCGCTGACCGCGCTGGGCGACATGCTCGGCGAGGGCCAGATGCTGATCGCCGGCGTCGTCCGCGAAGAGGGCGGCTCGGCGGCGGGCGCCGGCAGCCGCTATTACAATTCCGTGGTGGCGATCAACGACAAGGGCGAGATCACCGACGCCGTCGACAAGATCCATCTGGTGCCCTTCGGCGAATATCTGCCTTTCGCCGACCTGTTCGACCGCTTCGGGGTCGAACAACTGGTCGCCGGCCCGATGAATTTCGCGCCCGGCAACGTGCGCCATCCGATCGCGCTGCCGGACGGCGTGCGGGCGCTCCCCTTCATTTGCTATGAAGTCATTTTCCCCGACCTTGTGACGGTTGACGCAGCGTCATCTCAGCTTATTGTGAACGTCACGAACGATGCGTGGTTCGGCGACACGCCGGGACCATACCAGCACTTCAGGCAGGCCCAGATTCGCGCGGTGGAGAATGGATTGCCTTTGTTGCGCGCGGCTAACAATGGCATTTCCGCCATTGTCGACTCGCGCGGCCGCATTGTCGACGCGCTCGCAGTCAACACGCGCGGTGCCATCGACGCACGCGTACCGATCTCTGGGCGCGCCCTCATTTCTGCCGATCGGCGGCGCATTAACGGATTGCTGATCATGTTCCTGTTCGCGCTGGGAGCCCTCGCATGGAATGTAAGGCAGCGGCTACGGGTGAATTGACAGCCGACACATTAGAAACTCATACTGTAAGCGCCTGAAATTTCTCGAAGTCGGTTGGAGGTTCTGTTGGGGCAGTTGGCTCCGGCTTCGTTTGGGCAAGAAAAAATAGAAAAAGCCGGAAAAATTCGGCGAGGAGAAAATGACAGAAGAAAACAAGAAAAAGCCGAATCCGATCGACATCCATGTCGGAAGTCGCATCAGGCTTCGGCGAAATATGCTTGGAATGAGCCAGGAGAAGCTGGGTGAGAATCTCGGCATCACGTTTCAACAGATCCAGAAGTACGAGAAAGGCACCAACCGGGTCGGCGCCAGCCGCTTGCAGGCCATAGCGTCCATCCTCAGCGTGCCCGTAGCCTTCTTT
>NZ_RZOT01000373.1:0-6068 GCF_003999085.1 Mesorhizobium sp. M4A.F.Ca.ET.090.04.2.1 | reverse complement strand
GATCGCCTGCATGGTCGATGATCAGCTGATGCCATCGCCAAAGAACGTCGCTACGCTCTCGGGCAGTCAACGCGGCCCATCCCGACTGCGCAACATAGGCCTTGTCTACCGCAGCACGTGTCTCCTCGACGCCCATATCGGGAAGCTCTGCCAAAACTTCGCCGGTCGACGGATTGACGACCTCGAACGTCTTATTGCCAACCGGTCTGCCGAGTGCCGGCAGGCGATGGACGGCGCCAAACAGGTCCGGGGATTTCAGGTGGCGGATCATCGGCAGGCACAGGGGCAAACCGGGTTCCTCTCAAAGGCAGCTGATATGTATAATCGGCAGAGCCTCGGCGTGTACTCCGCACCTGCGGGTTCCTTATAGGGCCTCGGCCATACGGCTGGTAGACCATTCCACTCAACTTGAAAGGGAGAATTCTTGAACTCTTCTGGTCGATGGCTTGCGGTTCTCATCAGGTGCAAACTGAACAATGGACATCGGCTTCCCCACCGCGCGTACCGGCCATCGGTCCGAATAGCAGCAGTGCAGCCAAATGCCTTTTTTGAGCATCATCGGATTTGAAATTGCTTTCAAAAGTCCTCGATCTTGCCGCGCCCCATCGCGAGCGCCACAAACGGGCGTGGAAAATCAAAAGGGACCACAATCGAGAATCAGCACGGTGATGCCTTCTTTGCGACCGTAGGCACGCAGATCATCTGCAAGCTGGGCTCGGGACCGTGCAGGTCGCGCCCCAAAAAACGAGAGGGGGGTCGTTGTGGTGGAAGAAGTCGGGGATTTTCGAAAGAACGTCGTTTACGGCGGGTCGTCCCTGTAGAGCATTCCCCTCGAATGCGACCGCCTTCAAAGGAGGACTTACCATCGACTCCACGCTGATAACCGCTGCTGGCAAGCTGGAACTGAATACCGGTTAATTGCACTGAGGGCGGCGGCAACCAGCCCTCGAAAACTTTTTGCCCGGGGGATTAAGCTCGAAAAGAGTGTTCCTTATCATATGGTGTTCGCGTAAATGGACGTAGTGCGTTTCCTGGGTTGAATCACATAAAGTAGTCTGTGTTGACGTCTGCCGTACCACGTTCCCTTGCCGGTTCCATGTTGGGCTAGATGGTTTATTTCGACCAGGGTTGCCACATGTTTTTTGACGGTGTTCCGGTTTGCACCGGTCAGGTTGACGATCTCGCCAATGGTCATTCGCCCGCGCTCCTTGATGGCTTCAACTATTTGAAGGGAGAGTTCCGGAAGCGTACCGAGCACGAGACGCTCGCGCTCGATTTTCTTCTCAAGCCGCTGCTTTTGCTGCTGAAGAGCGCGCAGGAAATAAACAGCCCAGGGCTGCCAATTAGGCCTCGGACTGCGGATCGTTTTTTGAGTTTGCCGAAGCGCCAGATAGTAGCCCTCCTTGCTGTTCTCGATCACGCTTTCGAGCGAAGAGTAAGGCACATAAGCATAGCCACTGCGCATCAGCAGAAGCGTCGTCAGAACGCGATAGCCTTCCATTGCCGTCCTGGAATGGATGGATCTCCAAAAAGACCACCGTGAACATTGCTGCGACGAGCAGATATCTCGACCGCATCGACTGCGCCAGCCGACGCCCGAAGGGATTGTGCAGACGATCGAGCGGCTACCTCGCCGGCGCTAGAAGATAGGCCCTCCACTGAGCATCTATCATTAGCCTGAACTTTCGAGCCCTTGCCAAGCTTTGTCGGGGCGGTCTCGCCCATCACGGCTGGGAAGTGCGGTCCATGGAAACCGGCGTATCAGTTAGATCGATCATCTATGCAAACCCTTCGATGCGTTCGTGGACAATCGCGCGCATTTGCTCCGCCATCTTCGCGCCTTGAGAGCCGTCTGATAGAGGCGGCGGCAATTCGAGGTGGTTGAGCGCGCGTGAGAGGGCTGCAACAAGATCGTCGATGCTGGTATCCGCATCGGCTGCCTTGAGGCCAGCCGTGCTCGCGAAAGCCTTGAAGTCGGCGCGCCGCAGACGATCGTCCTTGCCGTTCAGCTTGAGGGCCATCCGGTCTTTTTCGAGGCGTGGAAACACGCGAGTCGTGACCGCGTCGTAGAGCGGAGCCATGCGAACTGAGCTGAATTGCGTGCTGCCGGGCTCTGCGATTTCCAGCAGTGCCATGTTCTTCAGGTGCATGTCGCCATCGGCGATCAGCCAGGCGAATAAGGATCGCTTCAGGACAAGCAGGACGTCTTCTTCGGGAGAGGTCGATAGCGGCCTTAGTGCCCGCGCGATGCGCTCCATCGTGCCGTCGTATTTTGCTTCGGTGGGCACGCCAAGTACCGAGCAGAAGTCCTCAAGCGCGAGCAGGTGTTTGTCCTCGAGGCCCGTTCTGATATCGAACCGCTCCACGAGTAGCGCCGGAGGCATCCCGTCAGGCATCGGGACGAGCGCTGTCGCGGGCGTCTTGAAACCGGCCGCGCTGCCCAAAGCGAGCGACTGCCATTCGATAACTGGCAGGGCCTCAAATCCGCCCGTACCCGCAGGTTTGAGAATGTGGGTAAAAGGCCGGCCGATACTGGGAGAGAGGGTGCCATCCGCACTGAGGAACATAGGCGCTTTGATCTGAACACCCGAAAGGCGAGGCGTATCAGTACGCTCGAATATCTGTGCGAGATTGCGTTCGAAACTCTGCTCCAGGTCGCCGCGACCCGGCCCTGCATACTGGCCAGTGAAGACAGTGTTTCTAGTGAAGCCATTGAGCCGGGTTAACAGGATGTCGGGCGGCAGGGCGGAGAGATCGCTCGCACGCTCGACGATGGTGATGTTGGACATGTAGCGTTTGCCCGAGCGTAGCGTCGCGCGCTCGTCGCGGTCGTTCAACACTGACTCAAGCCAGCCTTCAGGCAGCAGCGACAGAATGAAAGGAGGGAGCTTGCCCGGCGTGGTCTGGCGAACAAGTGGCGGGCCCTGATCGTCTGCATTCCAGCGCCACTCAAAACCATCATGTGTGAGATTTCCGAGCGGAGCGCCGTGCCACGCCACGATCAGATCGAGCGCGGCTCCGTTGCGTGCCGGTTCTGTGGTCAGTGGAGGGCGGAGGAAAAAGCGCTCGGCGTGCTCGCCCTCGCGATACCACTGGTTCGCGCGGGCAAGCGCCCATGTCGCGTCGGCAGCGCCCTGGGCGCTGCCGTATTGTTCTATGAGGCGGTTCGCGATTGCCTCGCGCATCGTCTCGTCGATGGATGCCGCGTGTTCGCTGCGCAGGCGGAAAGCTTCGAGGAAGCGCTGGCGCATCGAGGAGACGTCGATCCGGATTTCTCCCATTCCATCATCGACAATCGCTTGAGCGACTGATGGGTGGTCGGGAGCTGCGTTCTGAATGATTTCCAGCAAGCGCAAGCGCCTGCGCTGTATTCGTCGCCCGCTCAGGAACAGGCGGCCATCCCGGGTCGGGCCGAGAAGCACAGCGCTCGCCGCCGAGAGGTAAGCGTTGGGATACAGGTATTTGGCGATGCGGACGGCGTGCTTGAGTATCGTGGCCTCGATATCCTCCCCGGCATCGACATAGATGCCGCGCATTAGCTGGATGAGCTTGCCCGTTTCAGCCTGATAGTGGCTGCGGGTTTTATCGATGTTTTCCCCAACGAGGTGAAGGGCCATTTTCTAACTTTCCCGTATCTGATATACGGGAAAGCTAGCATAATCGGCTTCATATTCAAGAGTTTCTAACTTTCCCGTATTTGGTATACGCAAAAGTTAGAATACTTTCTCGGAACGACGGCGTTCTTCGGGTCGGGAATCGAACCACGGGAGAGAACCTGGTCTGCGAAGGCGAGCAGGCAGAACTCAAGGCGTTCATTCTGCCACACCATAGTCGGATCAGCCACACGTAGGTCGGCGAGTCCTTCAGCTATTGTAGAGCGTGGGATTATTCGCTGTCACGGGCCAACGCCCATAATCGCGGGCTCGGCCGAAAGCAGCTTCTTCGCCGCCGCCCTGCCTGCTCGAGGATCACCTGCTCGATGAGGGCCGGGCGGCGCTGGATGTAGTCTATGCCGAGTTTGTCGAGCTGCAACCCGACAAGCGTGGCGGAAATCGGCCTGGAGGAACCCAGATTGTCGATAGCATAGGCGCCGATCAGATACTTCTTGCTCGCTTCGAGTTCGGCCGCTGTTGGGCCTGTGTCGACCAGCTCCTTGATTAGTTGTCTTATCAGGTCGAGCGTCTCGGCCGCCCTGTCGGCGCGCGTCGACGTCGTCACGACAAGCATGTTGGGCTGGTAGTCTTCCAAGCTGGACGAGACACCGTAGGCAAGGCCGCGCTTTTCGCGCACTTCCTGGAACAGACGTGAGGTAAATCGTGAGCCTCCGACTATATCGTTCATCAGCTGTCCCGCGTAGAATTCCGGGTCGTTGCGTCCCATGGCGGGAAAAGCCAGCTGGAGCGAAGTCTGGGGGAGGGCGTTGCGACCTGCGTCCGCTCGCCGCTTCGGGGTGACATCAGGTACGGGGGCGAGCGCCTGTTTCTGAGGCAAATCGCCGAACAGCTGGTCGAGCCTTGCTCTCAGGGCTTTGGCATCTATGTCGCCTACGACCGCCACATGCAGCCCGTCGCGGGCGAAAGCGGCTTTGTGGAAGGCGCTTAGATCGGCGGGCGTTACGCTGGTCAGGCTCCCTTGGGCGGTCTCGAATACGGATGCGTGCCGTAGAGTCCGCGCCGCCAGGCCAGCTCGGGGATCGCGTGAGGTTCGCGCTCATCGGCAATGATTTCGGAGAGAAGCTGGGCGCGTATGCGGTCGAAAACTGCTGGTATAGCCGGCTGCGGGTCCCGCCGCCGAGGATGTCGGCCAGCAGTCGAGCGCCTCGGCCTCGCCGGGTGCGGCCGTATGATAGGACGGCACCATCCATTGCGTGGAAAAGCGCGGCACCGAATTGCGCACGCCGGTCAGCGTCACCGTGCGCTTGGCGTTTTGCTCCGGCTCGACTGGGCGGATGCGGGTTAGACCAGGAGCCGTCGGCACGGTTCCCTACGTCTTATCGGCCAGCGCCTTGACCGTTTCCGGCTCGACATCGCCGGCCACCACCAGGACGGCGTTGCTGGGCGTGTAATATTTGTCATAGAAGGCTCTGGAGTCGGTGCCGTAGCGGATCGTGTTGGAATTTGGCGGAGCAGCCTCCGGCAAATTGAGGTTATCGGTTCATGCGGCGAGGTCAATCTGCTGATCGAGTGGCTTGGCGGGGAGCGTGTGCCATCCGTCGATTTTTCGCATCGAGATTTCGCCGGACGCAATCAACGCCCAGAACAACATTGCCGCGGTTTCGGCCGAAGGCAGCACGGTCTGGGTCTTGATGCGCCGCTTGAACTCTTCATGCAGACGCTCAATCGCGTTTGTAGTTCTGGTGCGCTTTTCCACTGGCTCGGCGGCAGGCGCGTGAAGGCGAAGAGGCGCTCACCGGCCTCCTCCAGGCTGTCGGCCACCGCCCGGCACTTGAGCCGCCATTTGCGCAGGAACGCCTTGCGGCGGCTCTCGATCTCCTCCGGCGTGGCCGCGTAGATCATGTCGGTGTAATCGGCGCTGATCTCCTTGTGCAGGCGCTCGGGAGCGTGGGCGAGCAGGTTGCGGTGCTTGTGAACCGTGCATCTTTGAACCGGCACCCCGTCCCACAGCCCAGCGATCGCCCCGTCCAAGCCGGGTGCGCCGTCGACGATGAGGAACTCAGGGCGGCGGAGGCCGCGTGCGACGAGATCGTCGAGGATCGCCCGCCAGGCCTCGGTCGTCTCGCCGCCCATGTTCTTGACCGCGAGCAGGATCTTGTGGCCGTCCGCGCGCACGCCGATGACAACGAGCAGCGGGATCGAGGTCGCCTTGCGGTCGAGCCTGACACGAACCACCGTCCCGTCGAGGATCAGGCGCACGATCGGGCTCGTCGGCCAGCGAGCGACCCTTCCAGGCGTCCCAGTCCGTCTTCACCTTGCGCCAGGTGCGGCTGACGACGTCCTTGCCGATCGCGCCGCCGAACAAGGCGGCAAGCGCACGACGGACGCGTCGCGCGTTCGTGCCCGCCAGGTATCTCGCCGCGCTCCGGGCGTCGGCGTCCTTCGTGCGCCGCT
>NZ_RZOT01000372.1:0-6089 GCF_003999085.1 Mesorhizobium sp. M4A.F.Ca.ET.090.04.2.1 | reverse complement strand
ACATATAGTGGGGGCGAGGAACCCAAGCTTTCCGAGGCCGCGACCTGGGCGGTTAGCGTTTCCTCGCCCCCATGGAATGGGGGAGAGGTGGCCGGGCAGCGGCCGGAGCGGGGGCTGGCGCTGCCATATGCGATTGCCGTGCCATAAACGAAGAGAAGGTAACAGGCAGCGACCTTGGCGCGAGCCTTGTCGATCACCCGTGAGAACTTTTTCGATCCCGCACCGATGATTTCCGCTGACCCCGGCTGTCCTCATCAACAGGCGCGACCGGATGGTCCGGCGGCCCGGAATGAGAGGTGGTCCATGGGATCGTTGGAAGGTCAGAATGTCGTCGTCATCGGAGGCAGCCGGGGTGTCGGCCGCTCGATCGTGGAAGCAGCGCTTGGCGAAGGGGCAACGGTGCTGGCCGTCGCCCGCGGTACCGCCGCGCTAAAACAGCTTGCCTGGGAGAAGCCGGACGTAAAGACCCTGGCGGTCGACGCGACGGAAGAGAGCGCGCCCGAAGCCGTTTTCGACGCGCTTGCGGCGGATGTGCTGGTGGTCTCGGCGGGCGCGCTTGCCGCATCCGCGCCGGTGCAGGAGCAGAGCTGGGAAGTGTTCTCGGCAAACTGGGAGATGGACGTCAAGGCGTCGTTCCTGTTCTGCAGGGCCGCGCTTCAGGGTCGGCTCAAGCCAGGGAGCCGGGTGGTGTTGATCTCCAGCGGGGCGGCCTTCAGCGGCGGGCCGCCGAATTCCGGCAGCTATGGCGGCGCCAAACGCATGCAGGTGTTCCTGGCCGGCCACTGCCAAAAAGAGTCGGACCGGCTCGGCCTCGGCCTGCGCTTCATGGCGCTTTCGCCGATGCGCATCATGCCCGGCACCGGGGTCGGTGACCGCGGCATCGACAGCATTTCGGCCTATATGGGCATCCGCCCGGCGGACTTCCTGGCCAGCATGACGGACATGCAGACCCCGGCCGATGTCGGGCGCGCGGTGGTCCAGCTCGCCACCGCGAAGCAGCAAGGCAGTTCCTTCGTGGTGAGTGGCGCCGGACTTGCGGCGGCGGCATGAGGCGCGCAGGATGCCGGCCGAACTCAGCCCCGCAGGCTCCGCATGACAGACGCTCCCGGCGCTTCTGAGCAATTGGGCCGGCCAGGCCAGCCGATCCTCGATCGGCTGGCCTTCGAGCGCTTGACCGTGACGCATCGCCGCGAGCTCAAGCTGCACTGCTACCGGATGATGGGCTCGCTCAACGAGGCCGAGGACCTTGTCCAGGACACTTTCCTCAAGGCCTGGCGCGCAAGGTCGCAATTCGACGGGCGCGGCTCTCCTCGCGGCTGGCTCTACAGCATCGCCACCAACAGCTGCCTCAACGCCATCAAGGCGAGAGCGGCGGCGCGCCGCATTCTAATGCAGCCCGCACGACCGCCCTCCGATGGACCCGCGACCGGAGGACCCGTCGCCGAGATCGCCTGGCTGGAGCCCTATCCGGACACCGAGCTCCCGGCCTTTGCCGGCGCCGAGCCCGGGCCGGAAGCGCGTTACGAGACCCGCGAGGCCGTGCAACTCGCCTTCGTAGCGGCGATCCAGCTCCTGCCGCCGAGGCAGCGGGCGGCGCTTCTGCTTTGCGACGTGCTGGGGTGGTCGGCCGCCGAGACCGCGCAGCTGCTGGGCGGATCGACCGCCTCGATCAACAGCGCCCTGCAGCGGGCTCGCGCGACGCTTGGCCAGCGGTATCCTGAAGGCCGCCCCTTGCAGCGGTCACGGCCCAGCCCGGAAGAGGGCCTGCTGCTCGAACGCTATATGCGGGCCTGGCAGGCCGACAATCTCGACGGCCTCGTCGACCTGTTGCGGGAGGATGCCACCTATCACATGCCGCCATGGCGGGAATGGTACCGGGGGCGCAAGGCGATCGGCGCTTTCCTCGAGACCGTCTGGGGCAATTTTGCCGGCTATCGCACGGTGGCCACCAGAGCCAACGGCCAGCCCGCTGTCGGTGTCTATGCGTTGAGCCATCAGGATCTTGTCTGGCGGCCGCACTCGCTGCATGTCATCGAGCCTGCGGGCGGCGCAATCGCTTGCCTGACGATCTATGTGCCGCCGCTCGGACCTCAACTGTTCGCGGGCTTCGGCCTGCCGCCAAGCTAGTCTTCGTCCGCCTCACCCGCAGCCGGCGGCGCGGCCAGCAGCACTGCCGCGCCGAGCAGCGCGGCGACCAGCGAACCGGCGAGGATGCCGACCTTGACCGCGTCCTGCAGCGCCACATCGCTGGCAAAGGCGAGCAGGCCGATGAACAGGCTCATGGTGAAGCCGATGCCGCAGAGCAGCGAAATACCGATCATGTGCAGCCAACCGGCATTGACCGGCAGGTCGGCAAGGCCGAGCCGGATGGCGAGCGCCGATGAGCCAAACACGCCGACCAGCTTGCCGAGAACCAGGCCGGCGGCGACGCCCAGCGTCAGCGGCTCGACCAAGGCGGCCATGCTCAGGCCGGCAAGCGATACGCCGGCATTGGCGAAGCCGAAGATCGGGATGACGAGGAAGGGCACGAGCTTGTGCAGGCCGTGCTCCAGCCGGTGCAGCGGCGACTGCTCGAGGTCGTGGCTGATGCCGGCGGCGCGCTCGAGCGGGATGGTGAGCGCCAGCGCCACGCCGGCAAGCGTCGCGTGCACGCCCGATTTCAGCACCAACACCCAAAGCACGGCGCCGAGCAGGAGATAGGGGATCAGGTTCATAACCCGCATGCGGTTGAGCACGACAAGCACGGCGATGACCGCGAAGGCGGCGCCGAGATAGGCGAGCGACAGGCCGCTGGTGTAGAACAGCGCGATGATGATGACGGCGCCGAGATCGTCGATGATGGCGAGCGCGGTGAGGAATATCTTCAGCGAGGCCGGCACGCGATTGCCGAGCAGCGACAGCACGCCGAGCGCGAAGGCGATGTCGGTGGCGGTCGGGATCGCCCAGCCGGACAGCGCGGCGGAATTATCCCTGTTGATGGCGACATAAACCAGCGCCGGCACCACCATGCCGCCGGCGGCGGCAATGCCGGGCAGCACGCGGCGCGGCCAGGTCGAAAGCTGGCCGTCCAGCATCTCGCGCTTGATCTCCAGGCCGACCAGCAGGAAGAACACCGCCATCAGCCCGTCATTGATCCAGTGCGCGACGCTGAGCGGCCCGAGATAGGCGTGGAGGGCGGCGAAGTAGATCTGGGCGAGCGGCGAGTTGGCGACGATCAACGCAAGTGCCGCCGCCACCATCAGGATGATGCCGCCGGCCGCCTCGCCGTCGAGGAATTCGCGCAGGATGGATTTCGGGCGGTCGTCGTGCATGTCGCCTCCGTGCGGGGTTTTTCCGGTAGGCATTATTCGCGATGATGCGCAAAGCTCGACGACTGGGCAAGCATCACACTTTCCGAACGCTGGCGCCGCCCCTCACCTGCCTGCCGGCACCCCTCTCCCCGTATAGTGACGGGGAGAGGGACGCTGTGGCCGATGACTTCGCAAATCTCCGACGTTGCAGATGAGAGCCGACGTTGCGGCTGCCTTATCCCCGTCACTATACGGGGAGAAGTGCCCGGCAGGGCGATGAGGGGCAGCGCTGACTTCGGCGAATAGCGATGCTCACCACAAAACTGAATTCGCCGTTTCCCGAGGCTTTGCCCTGCGCGCTTGGCGATCCTAACGCGGCGCGCGCTTGGCGAGAATCCGCTGCAGGGTGCGGCGGTGCATGTTGAGCCGGCGCGCGGTTTCCGAGACGTTGCGGTCGCACATTTCGTAGACGCGCTGGATGTGCTCCCAGCGCACGCGGTCGGCTGACATCGGATTTTCCGGCGGCGCGGCGCGTTCGCCGGAGGTACGGGTGAGCGCGGCGAAGACATCGTCGGCGTCGGCCGGCTTGGAAAGATAGTCGATGGCGCCGAGCTTCACGGCGGTGACGGCGGTGGCGATATTGCCGTAGCCGGTGAGGATGACGGCACGGGCGTCGTCGCGCTTCTCGCGGATGGCGGCGATGACATCGAGGCCGTTGCCGTCGCCGAGCCGCATGTCGACCACGGCGTAGGCCGGCGGATGGTCGCGCGCCCTGGCGACCGCCTCCTCGACGCTCTCGGCAGTCTCGACGACGAAGCCCCTGGTTTCCATGGCGCGGGCGAGCCGGGTCAGGAACGGCTTGTCGTCGTCGACGATCAGCAGCGAGGTGTCCTCGCCCTCAACCATTGCGCCAGTCGTTTCGTCTCCACTCATGGTGTCCAGAATTCCTGCTGCCTTAAGCTTACGCAGATACAGTTCCGCGCCACTATTGTCCAATTTTAAGAGCCCGCAACCGGCCCCGATGAGGCGACCATGCAGGTTAAAGCGTGGTTTCAGGCGGTGTCGAACATGCTCGAAGACGATTCGGGGTTGAGAAAGACGCCGCGCGGCCAGGATATCTGCACCACGGCGCCCTCGCCCAACCCGCTCGAATTACGGAAATCCAGCGTTGCGCCGGAGCGCTCCAGCAAGGTCTTGGCTATGAACAGGCCGAGCCCGAGGCCGCCGCCGGCTTCGGTGCCTTGCCGCGTCGACATATAGGGTTCGCCGATGCGGTCGATGATCTCCGGCGGGAAGCCCGGCCCGTCATCGATTATCGAAAAGATAACTTCGGCGTCGTCCCAGCTCCAGCTGACGGTGACGGTCTTGCGGGCGAAGTCGACGGCGTTCTCGACCAGATTGCCAAGGCCGTAGATGACACCTGGATTGCGCCGCCCGACCGGCTCGGGGCCGATGCGCTCGCCGGGCCGCAGCTTGATTGATATGCCGAAATCGCGGTGCGGGGCCGTCACCTCCTCCACCAGCGAAGTCAGCGGCAGACGCGACAGATGCGCCTCGCCCTCGGAGGACAGGCTGGTCAGCCGCTTCAGGATCTCGCGGCAGCGCTCGCTCTGCGAGCGCAGCAGCTTCACGTCCTCGGCAAATTTCATGTCCTCACCGAGCGCCTTCTCCATTTCCTTGGCGACCAGCGTGATGGTGGCAAGCGGCGTGCCGAGCTCATGCGCCGCGGCGGCGGCGAGCCCGTCCAGTGCCGACAGATGCTGCTCGCGCTGCAACACCAACTCGGTGGCGGCGAGCGCGTTGGCAAGCAGGCGCGCTTCCTCGGCGACGCGGAAGGCGTAGATGGCGGTGAAGGCGATCGAGGCGAACACCGCCATCCACATGCCGGCGACATAGATGAAGGGCATTTCCAGGGGCGCGCCCTCGTACCAGGGCAGCGGCTGATGGAAGAAGCCCAGAAGCGTGGCCGCCACCATGACCAGCGCCCCCAGCACCGCGGTGAGGCGCAGCGGCAGCGACGCCGCCGAGATGACGACGGGTACGCTGAGCAGCACCGAGAACGGGTTGGTGAGACCGCCGGTCATGTAGAGCAGGCCGGCCAGCTGCAGGCTGTCGACGGTCAGGATGGCGAACGCCGAGAGCGGGGTGAGCCGGTGCGCCGCCGGGTAGCGGAAGGTCAGCCACAGGTTCATCCAAGCCGAACAGGCGATCAGCGCGAAGCACATGCTGACGGACAACGGGAATTTCAGCCCATAGGCGACGACGAGCACCGTCAGGCTCTGGCCGACGATGGCCAGCCAGCGTAGCCGGATCAGCGTGTTGAGCCGCAGCCTCTGGCTTTGCTGGAAGTCCGGTGAGCGCAGGATGTTGATCATGGATTACGATTATCGCCGCAGGAGGGTAAGCGCTAGTAGCGCTGTAGCGGGGACTTGACGGCTGAGGCCACCAGGACGGACTGCCCAAGCTTTTGCCAGGACTAGGTTCCGCGTGGCTTGGCGCGGCTGGTGGCGGCGGTAGTGAGTGGGTTTTCCGGCCAGACATGTCGGGGATAGCGGCCGCGCATGTCGGTGCGCACATCCGCCCACGAGCCGCGCCAGAAGCCGGGCAGGTCGCGCGTCGTCTGGATCGGCCGGTGCGCCGGCGAGAGGAGTTCGAGCGTCAGCGGCACGGTTCCATTGGCGATCGCCGGATGCCTGTCGAGGCCGAACAGCTCCTGTACGCGCACCGCCAGCACCGGCCATTCGCCATCATAGCGGATCGGCACATGGCTGCCCGACGGCGCATCGAAATGGGTCGGCG
>NZ_RZOT01000371.1:0-6091 GCF_003999085.1 Mesorhizobium sp. M4A.F.Ca.ET.090.04.2.1 | reverse complement strand
GTGCAGCAATATGTGACCTGAAGCCTGTCAATCGCCGCACTGCTGCGCCTGGTGGTATTGAGTCTATCTATCGACAAGGCTCGTGCCGCCGGCAACCGCCGATCGCAGTTTGCTCGGCGGCATTCCAAATGTCTCCCGGAAAACCCTGGAGAAATGCGACGCGTTCTCGAAGCCGACTTCGATGGCGATGTCGAGCATCGGCACGCTGGTCTCGAGTAGAAGCTGCTTTGCCCGCTCGAGGCGCACCTTCTTGTAGACGAGCGCCGGGGAGGTTTTCGTCTTCTCCATGAACAAGCGTTCCAGCTGCCTTCGCGACAATCCAACCGATGCCGCGATCTCGGATATCGAGATTGTATTCTCGATATGGTTTTCCATCGCAATCAGCGCCGCCTGAAGCCGCGGATCGTTGCATTCGATCGAGAGCGGTCGGCGCGGCTGGATGTGCAAGGCCGGGCGCGCCTTGTCGATCTGCAGGACCTCGAGCGCATTTCTTTCGGCGCGTTCGCTGATATGACGCCTCACGATCGATGCTGCCATGTCCGCGGCACTGCTGCCGCCGGCGCACGATCCCCTCGTCCGATCGAGGTTGAAGATGCGGTCCGACCTGACTTCGTGATCCGGGAAGCGCTGACGGAATGCCTGGTAGTGCAGCCAGCTGACGCAGGTCCGATGGAACTTCATCAGGCCGGCGTCCGCAAGCACGAAGGTCCCCGTGCAGACGCCGATCAATGGCACTTTGCTGGCGGCTGCCTTCTTGAGATAGCGGACCGTCTCGTCGTCGACCGGGAACTCGGTGTTCAACAGCCCGCCGACGACGACGATATAGTCGAACAGACTGGGGTCCACAAGATCCGATGTCGGCGCGACCTGCACGCCGCAGCTGGAGGTGATCAGATGCCGAGTGCTGGCCAGAACCTGCCAATCGGCAAAGATGCGGCCCGACCGGTCCGCCTCGTCGCTGGCCAGACGCAGCGTATCGACGAACAAGGCGAAGGCTGAAAGGGTGAACGAACGCGCGAGCACAAAACCGATTTTCAGTCGGTTCATCTCGGCAATTCCGCTTGCGGATTTCATCGATCGTTTCCTTCGCTTCGGCCACTTGCGGCTTCGAGGCTCGTCGCCCGCGCTGCTATCCTACCGGCAAAATTGTGGCCATGATGCCGGCGGAATAGTCGCACTGATGCTCCATGAACGACATGACGACCTCAGGCTGAAGCGAGCGGCCTCTACGCAATCTGGAATCCATGGGCCAGGGGATCGCGGTCATCGACGAATATCGTGTTGTGACCGATGATGCGGGCCCAGCCGCCGACGCTTGGCGTGATCCCCTTGAAAGGACCGATGTCGGTCTCCGCCTCGACGCGGCCTTCGAACACCGTGCCGATCAGGCTTTCCTGGCGGAAAATGTCACCGACCTTCAGCCGGCCCTTGCCATGGAGTTGCGCCATGCGTGCCGAGGTGCCAGTGCCGCCCGGCGAACGGTCGATCGCCTTGTCGCCATAGAACACCGCGCCGCGGCCGTCGGCATTTCTGGTTGACGGCTTGTCGCACCAGATGGCGTGGTGCACGCCGCGGATCCTTTCATCGTCGGGATGAACCGGATCGCAGACTGGTTCGAGGGCCTCGCGAAGACTGCGGCTGAGACCCACGATGTCGCTGGCCGACAGGCCGTCGATGCCCCGCCACGACTCTTGCGGCTCAACGACAGCGTAGAAGTTGCCGCCATAGGCGATGTCGACGACGAGCCGGCCGAGGCCAGGGACATCGACGGCGACATCCGCGGCATGCAGGTAACTGGCGACGTTGAACATAAGGACGGAGTCAACGAATTCGCCCGGCTTTTCGTACCGGATGTCAACCCGTCCCGCGGGCGTCTCGATGGAAAGCCTGTCCGGGACCCGGGGCGTCACCAGGCCTTCCTCGATTGCCGCCGTCACCAGTCCGATCGTGCCGGCGCCGCACATCGGCAGGCAGCCGCTGACCTCGATGAAGATGACGGCGAAATCGCAGTCCTCGCGATATGCCGGGTAGATGATCGCGCCCGACATGATGTCGTGTCCACGCGGTTCGAACATCAGTGCCTGCCGGATCCAGTCATGATCGCGCATGAAGAGTTCACGCCTCTCGGCGATCGGGGCGTGGGGCAGCAAGGGGCCACCCCCTGCAACGAGCCGAACCGGATTGCCGCACGTATGGGAATCGATGCAGAAGAAGCTGCGGCGCATGATCTCTCTCTTTGCCGTACCGGCTCAACTTTCACATTGCGCGGCCAGGGCTCATCCTTCGCGGCCAGCACGCAATTCCTGCAAACGGATCACGGCGTTCACGCCGAGCCACGCCAGCGGCTCGGGCGGCAGCCTTGCCGGTTGTGGCTGATCCGAGAATTTGTCGAGCATCTCGGAGCGGGCACCGGTCGCCAGATCGGCGGCCATGACGCCCGCGAGCGTGCTTTTGACGGTCCCAAGACCGTTCTCGCAGCATGCCGAATAGAGGCCCTCTTCGATCTCGCCGAAGGCCGGGACATGGTTGCGGCTGAGGCAAAGCCGACCGGCCCAGACGTATTCGAACGGCACGTCCTTAAGGTCCGGAAACCTCGCATCCAGCGAAGCCCGCTGCTCGGCGGCGATACCGGCTAGACGCTTTTCGCTGACTTGAACGGCCCAGTCATAGGTAAACCGGGTTCTGATTACGATGCGCGAAGATCCATCGCTGGAAATCTTCCTGACCGTTGCGCCCATCGGGTCGGCCGGAAGCAAGGCCCACCTGTCCTTGCCCGTCGATTTCGATGTGAAGGGGGCGGTCATCGACGCATAGGTGAAGATATGCATCAGGCGGCCGCGGAAGTAGCCGAAGTCGTCGATGTGGCCGTTGACGCCCAGGATCACCTTTGGAGCGGTAACGGTCCCATTGCGCGAGAACGCTTTCCAGGTCCTGCCGAGGCGTTCGAGTTTCAGCACCGGCGAGCGCTCGAACATGTCGACTTTGGAGGCCAGGCCCGCAGCGAACCCGCGAATATAGTCGGCGGGCTGGATCATCACGGTGCCCGGCGTATAGAGGCCGCCCAAATAGTAAGACGAGCCGGTCAACTCCCGCATCTCCACGGCATCGAGGAAGCGGTGCTCCTCGCCGATGGTCTTTAGCGAGCGACCATAGTTGGCATTGAGCGTCATGCCGCGCCCCGTCGCCGCGGCATTGATCTTGCCCGACGGATCGAAGGTGCGCGCGGCCATGCCGTATTCCGCCGCCGCGTCAGCGGCGAAGGAAATCGCGAAACGGTTCTGGGCGATCTCGGCCCTGGTTTCGGCTTCACCGGCAACGGAGTATTCGCCCGACGACAGATTGTGCGGGACGTCGATCATGTAGCCCGAGTTGCGGCCCGCCGGACCCTTGGCGATTTCTGCTGCTTCCAAGAGGACGATCTTGTCTCCGGGTCGAAGCTGGGCGAGGCGCCGCGCCGCCGAGAGGCCGGCGAAGCCGCCGCCGATGATCAGCCAGTCGGCCGAAACGTCGCCTTCAAGCGCGCGGACCGGGAAGGATCGCTTGCTGATCGCCTCCCAGCCCGAGGTTCCGGATTCCGCCGGGAGACGCTTGACCACAAGGTCACTCATCTTACGGTCTCGTCGACCGAACGATCCGAGACGTCGATCCAGACCGTCTTCAACTCGCAGTAGTTGTCATGCGCGAAGACCGACTTGTCGCGCCCGCCGAAGCCGGACTCCTTGTAGCCGCCGAACGGAGTGGTCGCATCGCCTTCACCGAAGCAGTTGACGGTGACAACACCGGCGCGGATTTCGCGCGAAAGCTTGATCGCCTTGCGCAGGCTCCCCGTATAGACGGACGCGGTCAGGCCGTAGTTGGTGTCGTTGGCAAGCGCGATCGCCTCAGCCAGCGAATTGAATGTCGTGACCGAGAGGACCGGACCAAAAATCTCTTCCTGGAACAGCCGGCTCGAAGGGGTGACACCGTCAAAGACCGTCGGCTCGACATAGATGCCTTTCTGCGTGCCGCCGCCGTGGGCGACCGTGAGCTTTTCGGTCTTTGCATCGGCGAGAAAGGATTTCACCTTTTCGAAATGGCTCTTGCTGACCAGTGCGCCGATGCGGTTTTCCGGGTCGAGCGGATCGCCGGTCTTCCACTCGCGCATATAGGCGCCGATCCGCTGCAGCAATTCGTCCTTGATGCTGGCCTGGACGATAAGCCGCGACGTGGCCGAGCAATTCTCGCCCATGTTCCAGAAGGCTCCGTTGACAACCTGCTCGGCGACCAGGTCGAGATCCTCGGCATCGTCGAGAACCACCGCCGGGTTCTTGCCGCCGCATTCCAGCACGACGCGCTTAAGATTGGAGTCCGCCGCGTAGCGCAGGAAGCGGCGCCCGGTCGGCGTCGATCCGGTGAAGGCCACCATGTCGACGCCCATGTGCATGCCGATCGGTTCGCCGACATCCTTGCCGCCGCCAGGCACGACATTGAAGACACCGGCCGGAATACCGGCCTCGTGGGCCAGCTCGGCGACACGAAGCGTCGTCAGTGTTGTCTCCTGGGCGGGCTTCACGACCACCGAGCACCCGGCGGCCAGCGCCGGCCCGATCTTCCAGGCCAGCATCAGCAGCGGAAAGTTCCACGGCAGGACGCAGCCGACCACGCCGACCGGTTCGCGCACGACCATGGTCAGCGCCTTCGAGCCGACAGGCGCCGTGTTGTCGTAGAGCTTGTCGATGAGCTCGGCGTGCCAGCGCAGGGTATGGATCGTATCCGGCACGTCGACGGTCTGGCATTCGCGAATCGGCTTGCCGCTGTCGAGGCTCTCCATGACCGCAAGCTCGTGGCGGTTGCGCTCCAAGAGCTTGGCGAATCTGAGGAGGACGGCCTTGCGCTCCGCGGGCGAGAGGTGCTGCCAGCGGCCGTCATCGAAGGCTTCCCTGGCCTTGGCCACGGCGAAATCGACATCGGTTGAATCGCAGGCGGCGATCTCGGCAAGCGTCTCGCCGGTAGCCGGATTTGTCGTCTTGAATGTCTTGCCGGAATTCGCCGGACGGAATGCCCCATCAACAAAGGCGTTGGTCGGGAATTGGATCTCCGCGGCGAGCGCCCTGTATTCGGCGGCGGTCAAAGGCTCATGCATGGTTTGCTCCTGAAGTGATCTGGGCGACCGTGCGCTTCAAGGTGGCGACGACAGTCTGCAGGGTTCGCTTTTCTTCTGAGTTGAGAGGCCGCAGCGGCGCACGAACGCCACCTGCCTTCAGGCCGATCAGCTCACATCCATGCTTGATCGATTGGACGAATTTTCCACATTCGAGGAAATCCATCAGCGGCAGCATCGCGGTCATGATCGCGCGGCCCTTGTCGAAATTCTTCTCGAGCACGCACGCCTCGTAGAGCGCGACGTGCTCGCGCGGGAGAAAGTTCGAGCCGGCACAGACCCAGCTCCTGGCGCCCCAAGCGAAGAATTCGAGGGCCTGGTCGTCCCAGCCGCAGGACAGCGAGATGTGCGGGAACTTGCGGGCCAGCCGATGCAGATTGCCCATGTCGCCGGAGCTCTCCTTGATGGCGACGACATTCCGGGATTTTCCGATGCGGGAGAAATACTCCTCCCCCATCATGACACCCATGCGCGCCGGGTAGTTGTAGAGCATGATCGGGAGGTTCGCGGCGCGGTCCACAGTGAGGGCATGAACCGAATTCTCGCGCTCCGTCGGCAAGGCGTAGGGCGGCGACGATACGAGGATCGCGTCGGCGCCGATCTCTTTCGCCGCCTTGGCGTATTCGACCGAGTCTTCGGTCCTGATAGCACCCGTGCCGATGATGAGGGGGATGCGGGTGCCAATCACCTTCTTGGCGTAGGCGCCGAGAGCGAAGCGTTCCTGGGTGCTCTGGGCGTAGTATTCGCCGGTCGATCCGCCAATGATGATGCCGTGCACTTTGGCTTCAATAAGTGACTCCAGAACGTCCGCGAACGCGGCGTTATCGATCCGCCCATCGGGGCCGAGCGGCGTGATCGCCGGTGTGTAGATGCCTTCGAATTTCAAGATAGTTCTCCGTCAATGGAATGGCGGTTTCGGCCAATGCGTCATTCGGCCCTTCTGCGAGCTTT
>NZ_RZOT01000370.1:0-6095 GCF_003999085.1 Mesorhizobium sp. M4A.F.Ca.ET.090.04.2.1 | reverse complement strand
CCAGCACGTAGCGCACACCGAGTTCCCGCGCTACGCGCGTGACGTCGACCGCGTGACCCTTGTAGGCGAAGGCGGAATTCCGCGCGATCACGAACAGCCAGCTCACATGCGATAGCGCGGTCGTGATCTCCTCAACCACGCCGTCGGTGAAATAATCCTGCTCGGCGTCGCCGCTCATGTTCTGGAACGGGAGGACCGCGATCGACGGCTTTTCCGGCATGGAAACGGTAGGGCGCAGCGGCTCCGCCTTCGCTTCCGGGCGGGTAGGCAGGCCGCCTTCGGCTATGGGTTCCTTCAGATGCTCCGGCGGCGCTTCGATGCGTTCGACGAGCGCCCGCGTTGCCTCTTCGGGCTCGACGCTGAGCTCGCGCTTCAACGCTTCCTTGCAGGCCAGGAACTGGCGGAAGGCGTCATTGGTCCTGCCACGGCGGCGGAAGATGCGGATCAGGGCGCGGTGGGCCTGCTCGGCGCATGGGTCGAGACTCACCAGCCTTTCGGCAAGGCTTTCACAGGCCTGTTCCTGGCGCGAACCCAGTTCCGGCAAGAGGCTCAGCCGCTCGGCCAGGTCCAGCGCCTTGCGGGTGTAGTTCGCCCGAAACGGCGCAAGCCATTCGTCGATCTCATGCGGCAATGACACCCCGTCGAGCAGGTCGCCCCGGTAGAAGTCGGCCGCAGTCGCGAGACTTTCACCGTCATCGGCCTGGATCTTCTGGTCAAAAATCCAGATGTCGGCTTCATCGGCATTCGCCGCCAGCCAGATGGTGTCGGCATTGCCTTCCAGGCGAATGGCCTCGTCGCCGGTGGACGGAAACAGCCGCCTGATGTCGACCAGGGCCTGGCGCAGGCTATTTCGCGCCTGCTGCTCGCCGCTGCCGGCCCACAGCATCGCCGCCACCCTCTCGCGGCGAAGGCCTTTGGGGCCAGCCAAAACGAGCGCGGCAAACAGCAGCGACGTCTTGCGCGTCGCGAAATGCAAAGGTTGCCCTCCTGCAGAAGCAACCTCGATGTCGCCAAGCAATCGGATGTGCACCCCGACCCCCGAGAAACAGCCTCGGATAGAATATCACGTCCCGCCGTCGACTTAACGACGATTTAGCGCTTCCATCCGTGGTTTTTCCTGCGGTTTCACGCCTGCATGAACATTAGCAAAGCGCGCCGGCGGGACATTGCCCTCGTGAGTTCGAACGAGGGAGAATTACAATGACCTACATCAGCCTCAGGACCATCCAGCCGACCTCCCGTTTTGCCGGCAAGCTCGCTGCCCGTGTCGCGACTGTCTTCGCCGGGCTTCGGCGCCGGTATCAGGATTCGATGCAACGCAGGGCTTTGGCCGGTCTCTCGATGTCTGAACTGAAGGACTTCGGCTATCCGGCCGATGAAGCTCCCGCTGATGTCGTGGCCCGCGGCCGCATCGCCGGGTGCAGTCCGCTGCGGTGACCCTTGCCCAGGCGCACTTCTGGATTGCCTTGCAGGCTCTTCTCATCCCGCGCTGCCGGGAAGCGGCGCGCCAGGCAGATAAAGCATGACCGGCCGGATCTCGTAGACAGCGGTGGGATTGACGCGCTTGAGGTCGCGCGCCGTGGCAATCGCCTCGTCCTGGCTGGTGCAATCGAGCACGTAAAGCCCCAGCAATTGTTCCTTTGTCTCGGCAAAGGGACCGTCGATCACCATGCCGTCACCCGGACCGCGCAGCGTGACGGCGTCGGCGGTCGCGCCCAGCCTTGCCGCTGGGCCAAGCTTGCCCTCGCGCGTCAGCCTGTCGTTGATCTCGAGCAGGTTGTCCATCAGCGCCGCATCCTCTTCGGGCGTCCAGGACTGGACGGTTTGTTCGACGTGGTAGGCCAGGATGGCGTAGAACATGGGTGTGGTTTTCCTCATGCTGGAGCGGGCCGCACTATCACAAGGATGGCGTGAGTGATCCAGTCCCGCCGCCGATCTGGCCGCCCACTTCCTGACTCAACCTGCCAGCGGCAGTCGCAACTGTGTCAGCAGGCCGCCTTCGGGATTGTTGGAGAGGCTGATTTCGCCACCGGCGGCGCGCGCGATGTTGCGGGCAATGGTCAGGCCAAGGCCAAGGCCGCCGGTCTGGCGGTTGCGCGACTGCTCGATGCGGACAAATGAGCCGAACACCGCGTCGAGCTGGGCCTGCGGGATGCCTGGCCCTTCGTCGCGGATGGCGAGCGTGACCGTGTGCTCTGACCGCTCCAGGCTGAGATGCGCCTTCTTGCCATAGATCACGGCGTTCTGGACCAGGTTGGTGACGCAACGTTTCAGCGCCACCGGCCGGGCGACACAGATCAGGCCCCGTGGCCGATTGCCGTCATTGTCGAACGAAACCTCCTCGAAACCGTCGGCGATCGATTCCACCAGTGACCAGAAATCGATGCGTTCGGCCTTTTCCTCGGTCACTTCGAACTTGGCGAAGTCGATGACCGAGCTTGCTATGCTCTCGATGTCGGCAAGGTCGTGGGCGAGCGCTTCGCGCGCCGGCGATTTGCGCAGCAGTTCGAGGCGCAGCCGCATCCTGGTCAACGGCGTGCGCAGATCGTGAGCGAGGGCCGCCGCAAGATGCTCGCGGTCCTCGACATAGTCGCGCAGCCTGCCCTGCATGGCGTTGACCGCCTTGGCGGCGGCGCGGATCTCGCGACTGCCGGTTTCGGAGATCGGTGGGCTCTTCAGGTCGTTTCCGATACGGTTCACCGCCGTTTCCATCATCCGGTAGGGCGCGGTCAGCCGGCGCAGCGACCAGATCGACATCGCGACCACCAGCCCGGCAATCAGCGAATAGAGTGGCAGGCTGTCGAAGCTGAGGATCGGCCCGACCGGGGTGTTCGGTTCGGTGAAGTTCAGCCACTGGCCGTCGGCGAAGCGCAGCGACGCCGTCAGCTTGTCGCTCTGGGCAAAGTCCGCCGCCAGCACCAGAAGGTCGCGCTCGACCTGGCCGACGTCCTTGTTGGGAACCGTGCCGCCGGGGGCGTCGGCCTCGCGCGACGCTGGATCGCGCCGGACGCGCGCGTCGGTGATGCCGAATTTCGACAGGCGGCCAACGAGGATGTCCTCCAGCTCGGCGAGCTCGTCGTCGCCGGCGATCGAGGAGGTGACTGCGGGCGTATCCGAAACAGTGAGCGCATAGGTGGCGTTGAACAGGCCCGACGCGGTCGCCTTGCGTTCCTCGGGCGTGGCATCATGCATCAGCTGCACCAGCGAGAAGGCGCGGTCGTTCAGCCGGTAGAGATCGACCACGTCATTGGCGGCGGCGCGGTCGCGCGAGACGATGTAGAGCGTCGCGACCTGGCTGATCAGCAGGCCGGCAATGACGATGAGCAGCACCCAGACAGGCAATGTCTGCGGCAGGAAGCGTCTCATTCGGTGGTCGTCTCGGGCAAGAACTGATAGCCGCCGCTGCGCACGGTAAGGATCAGTTTCGGCGTCTTCGGATCGTCCTCCATCTTGCGCCGCAGCCGGCTGACCAGGATGTCGACGCTGCGGTCGAAACTGTAGCCGGTGTCGCCGCCCGACAGCTCGATCAGTTGGTCGCGGGTCAGCACGCGCTGCGCGCTCTTGACGAAGGTCTGCAGGAGGTTGAATTCGGCCATGGTCAGCTCGACCCTGACGTCGCCGGGCGCCGTCAGCCGTCGGCGCGAGCAGTCCATCGTCCAGCCGGCGAAATGAAAGATCTGCTTGGCGGCCGGCCGGCGCGGCTCGGCGGCGCCGTTGCGCCTTAGCACCGCGCGGATGCGGGCGAGCAGCTCGCGCGGATCGAACGGCTTCGGCACATAGTCGTCGGCGCCCATCTCAAGCCCGACGACCCGGTCGGTCGTCTCGGTGACGGCCGTCAGCATGATGATCGGCGTCGTGTAGTTGGCGCGGAGCTCGCGGCAGAGCTCGAGCCCGCTTTTTCCAGGCAGCATCACGTCGAGGACAATGAGGTCGACCTGCGCGCGGCGAAGGATCGCCTCCATCTCAGTGCCGTCGGCGGCGACCGTGGTATGCAGGCCGCGCTTCTGGAAGAACTCCTGAAGCAGGTCGCGTATGCCCTTGTCGTCGTCGACGATCAGTATGTGTGCGTCGGATTTCACGGGATCCCTGTCATTCTGGTGGCCTGGCGGTCATTTCCGATATCACCCACACGATAGAATTCCGGCCATATCTTGGCCAGTGGCGACGATGCTTCGCGAGGCTGGATTCACCAGAAACAATCCAGAAACAAAATTCTACAGTCCGGAAAAACTCCTGAAAAATTTCAAGGGCATAACCGATGTCGTGGCGGTCAGATCACCGGCTGCGACGCTAGTCTCGGGAGTAACGGACAAGACCGATGCAGAGGTTCACGATCAGCTTGATGGGTGCGTTGCTTAGCATTTCGCTCGTCACGGCAGCGGTCGCGGCCTCCAATGCAAAGGTGACGCCGATCACCCGGGCCGAGCGGTGCAGCGATCTAAGCCGTCAAGTTGACGAAGCCCTCGAAACCCATGCCGCGGCAACGCAGGTCACCGCGGCGAAGGCACTTCAGAGAAAGGGAAACCGGTTCTGCGCCAACAAGAAGCAGGCGCAGGGAATCCGGATGCTCGCGAACGCTTTGAAGCTGCTTGGAGTGACACCGATCGACCCGGTTCAGTGACGCTCGAATTCCGACCCGCATGAAAAAAGGAAGTGAAGCCATGAAAAAGTCCCTCCTCTCCGCCCTCGGCCTCGGTGTTGCTCTGGCCTTCTCGATGCCGGCTCTCGGCAATGCCGCCGCGACCACGACCGCTGCTCCGGCTGCTACGACGACCGCTCCGGCGACCGCCGCGCCGGCCAAGGCCGCTCCGACGAAGGTTGCCGCCAAGAAGGTCTGCAAGGTGACCAAGACGCACAAGTGCCCGGTCAAGAAGGCCAACAAGGCTCCGGCGAAGAAGTCCTGATCCGCAAGCCTGCTCTTGCATCAAGGCCGCTCCAGCCGATATCCGGCTGGAGCGGCCTTGGCTCGACTGGCGCCGCCGAGCCGGCATCAGGATCGCACCCGGTCCGGCGCGCTGAAACTGGTCCCACAAACGGCGATCCTTAACCTGGTCGCAATGCCGACCCCGTAGGACAATCCGCATGAAGAAGCGGCTTTCGTCCATTATGCGTTCAATTGCGCTTGGCGGCCTGGTCGTTACCGGCCTGGCAAGGATGCTGATCCTGTTCACCGCGAGCCCGGTGCCGGACCCGGCCAGCGGGCGGACCGAGCCTTCGTTGTTCGCGCCCGAGATTTCCACCAACTGGGACTACATCACGCCGATGCAGACCTGGCTGCTGATCGTGCTGACGGCCACGACCCTGATTGCGTTCGCAGCCTGGGCGGTCGCCGCGTTCATGGAACGCCGGGCGGACGGCCCGTCCGCCGGCCGCATCGCCGGCCGCCACGGCCGTTGAACGGCGCACGATAGCTCCCACATAGATTCGTGAATGGCCGCGCCGTCGCCGGAAATGGACGGTCGCGCGCTCGCATGACAAAGTAAGAGCCTTGCTCGCAGTTGCCGGGTTTCCGATGCCAGAAACCGTCACCAAGCCACGCACCAGAACGAAGCCGCAGACCGAGCGGCCGAAACTCTACAAGGTCATCCTGATCAACGACGACTTCACGCCGCGCGAATTCGTGGTGACGGTGCTGAAGGCCGAGTTCAGGCTGAGCGAGGACCAGGCGCAACAGGTGATGATCACCGCGCACCGGCGCGGCGTCTGCGTCGTCGCCGTCTTCACCAAGGATGTCGCAGAAACCAAGGCGACGCGAGCGACGGACGCCGGCAAGGCGAAGGGCTATCCGCTGCTGTTTACGACGGAGCCGGAGGAGTAGGGCCTCTCCCTCGCCCCGTTTACGGGGAGAGGGAAAGCGAGGCCGGCTTGCCGGCTGAGCAGGGTGAGGGGTAGGGCAAGCGCCGAGTTCTGATCGCAAGCATCGGCGCTGCCCCTCATCCGCCTTCGGGCACCTTTGTAACTTGTCCCTTGCCGACTCTGCTATTGCAGCAGGTGCGGTGGCGGACGAGAGACCGGAGCATCTTTGGGCCTTGAAGCCCGTGGGAGAGCGAGGGTCTTCGTCCGCCGTTCCATCGACCCCGAACAGTCGCCTGGGC
>NZ_RZOT01000036.1:0-18767 GCF_003999085.1 Mesorhizobium sp. M4A.F.Ca.ET.090.04.2.1 | reverse complement strand
GTCTGCATCAGGTCGAGCACCGGCAGCATGAAGCGGTAGATCTTCGGCTTGTGCGCGGCCCAGATGCCGAGCGGCACGCCGATGGCCATCGAGGCGGCCGCCGCGGCAACCACCAGCACCAGCGTCTCCACGGTCTGCTTCCAGAGGTTCTGGTTCAGGATGAACAGCAGCCCGATAAAGACGGCTACCGCCAGCCCTCTCGATCGTTGCAGAAAATAGGCGAGCAGCGCGATCAACGCGATGAGGAAAACTGGCGGTATCAGCAGCAGCCCGTCCACCAGCCCGTCAAGCAGGAAATTGAGGCCGTTGGAGAAGGCCCTGAAAATGGTGTCGAAATTATCGGTGAGAAAGCCGAAGAAGGCCTTTCCCCACTGACCTATGGGTATCTTGTAGCCGACCAGGAATTTCGAAATAGGATCCATCTCGCCCCTCTTTGACTTGCCGCCTTTGCCGGACGGTCATCTTCTCACAGCTTAACGCATGTCGCCCAAAAGTGCGCAGCGGTTTTGGGAAACGACAGGCGGACAAACACTTTGAAGCGCGTCGCTTGAATCCGTCTCAGCGCGACGCGCATTAAGAAAAAGGGCAGCCTATTCTTGATTGGCTGCCCTTCCTGATCGGTCACGCCGAACGCAAGTCGGCTCAGCTCCCGAGCGCGGTCTTGACCGCGGCCGCCGCGTCGCCGCCATCGAAGGTGGTCACGCCGGCGATCCAGGGGGCGATTGCATCGGGATGCTTCTTCAGCCAGTCGGTCGCGACCGTGTTGGCGTCGCCGCCCTTGAGGATCGCGTCCATCATCTCGCCTTCCATGTCCAGGTTGAACTTCAGGTTGGCGATGAACTTGCCGGCATTCGGGCACTCGGTGGTGTAGCCCTTGCGCACGTTGGTATGCACGGTGGCTGCGCCGAAGCCGCTGTCGCCCATGCCCTCGAGATAGGTGATCTTCATGGCGCCCATCACCGGATGCGGCGTCCAGCCGAGGAAGGCAATCCACTCATTGCTTTTCATCGACTGCTCGGCCTGAGTCAGCATGCCGGCTTCCGAGGACTCGACCAGCTCGAAGCCCTCCAGATTGTCCTTCGGGTTCTTGATCATGTCGAGAATGATGCGGTTGCCGTCATTGCCGGCCTCGATGCCATAGATCTTGCCGCCGAACTTGTCCTTGAACTTGCCGAGATCGGTCAGCGTCTTGACGCCGGCGTCCGCCACATAGGTCGGCACGACGATGCCGTAGCCGGCCCCGCTGAGGTTTTCACTGATGGTCTCGACCGAGCCGTCGGCGGTGTAGTCCTTGATGTCGTTGGTCATCGACGGCATCCAGTTGCCGAGGAAGACATCGAGGTCGTTATTCTTCAGCGACGCATAGGTCACCGGCACCGAAAGCTGGATCACCTGCGGCTCATAACCGAGCGCGGTGAGCAGCACCGAAGCGAGGCCGGTGGTGGCCTGGATGTCGGTCCAGCCGACATCGGACAGGCGCACCGCCTTGCAGCTCGCCGGATCGCCGGCAAAGGCAGCGGTGGTGGACAGAAGAGCCGCCAGGCCAAGACCGGCGACGAAGGAATTCATACGCGACATTGATAATCTCCCATTGCGATTCTTTTTGGCACGGCGAAGTTACGGTCTGTGTCTCCGCCTTGTTTCGTCAGCCAAACACCATTTTGCTGCGGTTTCAAGCGTTGCCACATCACGATGAACGGCGCGCGCTGGCCGATCAGCGACACGCCGACGCTTTTCGGACAGCGCGGCTTTTTCAGGGGAATGCGACAGCGCCCCCTCCCCGCCGTGCTGCAACTCGGCTTAAAAGGCGGCATGGCCAAGCTCTATTTCAACTACGCGACGATGAACGCCGGCAAGACGACGATGCTCTTGCAGGCGTCCTACAACTACCGGGAGCGCGGCATGACCACCATGCTGTTCATCGCTGGACACTATCGCAAGGGCGACAGCGGGCTGATCTCGTCGCGCATCGGCCTCGAGGCCGAGGCCGAGATGTTTCGCGACGGCGACGACCTGTTCGCCCGTGTCGCTGAGCACCACGAGCACACCACTGTGCACTGCATTTTCGTCGACGAGGCGCAGTTCCTCGAGGAAGAGCAGGTCTGGCAACTGGCCCGTATCGCCGACCGGCTGAACATACCGGTCATGTGTTACGGCCTGCGCACCGATTTCCAGGGCAAGTTGTTTTCCGGTTCGCGAGTGCTGCTGGCCATCGCCGACGACCTGCGCGAGGTGCGCACCATCTGCCGCTGCGGCCGCAAGGCGACGATGGTCGTGCGGCTGGGTCCTGACGGCAAGGTGGCAAGGCAGGGCGAGCAGGTGGCGATCGGCAAGGACGTCTATGTTTCTCTCTGCCGCCGCCACTGGGAAGAGGAAATGGGCCGCGCCGCGCCCGACGACTTCATCGGCTTCGCCAGAACCTGAGCCGGCTGACTTGCGCTATTCCGGCCTCAAGCGCCTTGGACTACTGTTGTCCGCGGGGGCAGCATGAAAATCCTTCAGTTCACGCTCACTTGTCCGTTCCCACCACTGTCCGGCGGCGAGATCAGGTGCGCGGCCAACGCGCGGGCGCTCTCGGCGGTCGGCGAGGTTCTGACCGTAAGCCTGACCGGTTCGCCAGCGCAAACCTGGCTCTCCAATGTCAGGCACCTTGCCCTCGAGTCGGCGCGCCGCAACGGCGCCTGGCAAAGTCACAGGCCACATCCGACCATGCGCATCATGCCGGCCGACGAACTGGCCGAAGCCGACGCGCTTTGGCGGGCTTTCGCGCCCGATCTGGTGGTGGTCGAAAACATCGTGCTTGCGCAATTGCTTGACCTGGCGCCGCAGCATGGCGCGCGCACTGTCATTGACCTGCACGATATCGATTCCAAGACGGTGGCGGACGGCATTGCCGGGCTGCCGGTCTTGAAGCGGCTGCGGAAGGTGCGCGAGAACAGGCGCAGGATCAAGCAGGCGCGGGACGCCGACCGACATGCGGCGGCGGTGGCAGATCAGGTCTGGGTCTGCTCCGGGGTCGACCGGACGCTGCTTTCCGCCCTCGGCCCTACAGGCGACGTCAGGGTGATCGCCAATCCGATCCCCGAAGAAAGCGTGCTTTCCTTGCCGACAACGAGCCGTCGATACGAGGCACTGCGCCTTTGCTTCGTTGGCCATCTCGGCTATTTCCCCAACATCGACGCCGTCAAACAGATGGGCCGCAGGATGGCGCCGCATCTCGCCGCCTCGGGTCGCGACTGGTCGATCACCGTCGCCGGCAAGACCCCCGACAATCTCGTGCGCCGGATATGCGCCGAACACGGCCTTCGCCTTGTAGAAAACCCTGACAGCCTGCACGACCTGCTCGCCTCGGCGGGCTACGCGCCGATGCCGCTCCGCTACGGCGGCGGCACCCGCATCAAGGCGCTGGAAGCGATGGCGGCGGGGCTGGTCGTCTGCGCCACGGAAAAGGCCGTCGAGGGGCTCGGCCTGCAGGCCGGCCGGCATTTTCTTGCCGCCCGCGACGCCGGCGAACTGGGCGCAAAAATCCTGTCTCTCGCCGCGCAGCCTGAGGCAGCCGCCGAAATGGCCGCCGCTGGCCGGGCCTTCGTGAGCGAAAAACATTCTTCGGCCGCGATCGGTCGCGAAATCCTGCAAGCTGTCGCGGATCTGATGGCGCGCCGGCCGGATTGAACGCTTCCGCAATCCCGCCATCATATGCGGCGCTTGTTAAGGCATGGGCCCTATTCACGTGCCCCAGCCAGGAGTCCGCCATGTTTCGAGCCATTTCGTCCGCCGTCGTCCTTGTCGTCGCCGACATCGCAGCAGCCCATGCCGCAGGAGACGCCGCGCTTGGCAAGAAGGTCTTCAACCGCTGCATGGCCTGCCATGACGCGACGACCGACCACGACAAGGTCGGCCCGCATCTTCTGGGCGTCGTCGGCCGCACCGCGGGCACGGCCGCGAATTTCAACTATTCGCAGGCCATGAAGGATGCCGGCGCCGGCGGCCTGGTCTGGGACGAGGCCAATCTCGCGCTCTACCTGCGCGCGCCCAAGCTGAAGGTGCCCGGCAACAAGATGGGCTTCAACGGACTGACCAACGACGCCGACATCGCCAACGTCATTGCCTATCTGAGGGCCGACCCCAAGCCCTGATCCCCACGGCTGCCCAGCAGTCGCCGGTTCCTCAGCAATTGTTTGCCGAATATCCAGACGATGGTTCCGGTGGCAAGCGAATGCTTCGCCGGCGGTCCGGTGGCGCGAGAGTCGAGCTGCAAGAGAAATGCGCCGGCGCGGCGGGCTGCTAGTCTCGCCATGAGCACGGTTCGTTTGTCTTTCAAGGGAGAAACGAAACCTTTTGTTTTCGCGACGCCTCTGGTCTTGCGTCTTTCAATCCCAGAATGCTCCACATATATTCGCGCCGACACGAAACCGATGCCGATGCGGGAGGCCCCTATGGCGACATTGCAGAATTTCGATGCCGAGATTGCCAAGACCAAGCAGGTCGTGCAGGACATGCGCACGAAGATCGAGCAGTCCGGAACGGTGCTCGACACGCTCGCTCAGGCCGACAAGAAGATCGGCGACGCCAATTTCGACATCGAAAACGCCCGCATCGAGGATGTGCTCAAGCAACAAAAGATCATGGAAGGCAACATCGCCGACCTGATCATCGGCCTTGAAGACGCCACCAATGTCTTCGGCGCCGAATTCGAGAGCATGAAGAGCTACACCGGCTGGGAAAATTTCGTCGGTGTCTTCTCCGAGCAGCGCAAGCAGCGCATGCGCACCGATCGTGTGCGCAACATGTCGCTGGCCGGCAACCTGCAGGAACTGCTGGCCAAATCCGACACCATTGTCGGCATCCTAAAGGCGCAGAAGCAGATCCTCGACCAGCGCTACAAGACCTCCGAGACCAGCCTGTCGCAAGTGATCGAGCGCCGCAAGACGACGATGTCCAACCTTGAAGCGGTGCAGAAGCGCATCGAGGAGCTCAACCCGATGCTGCTCGACATCGAGAACAAGATCGCCGCCTCGACCAGTCAGAAGGAGCGCACCGAGCTCGAAGGCGAGCGCTCGAAGATGGCGACCGAATACAATGAGAAGCAGGCCAAGGAGCAGGAATTGCTAGCCGAAAGCCAGACGCTGGAGCGCTACACCTCGATGTTCCAGACCTTTGTGGACTCTCTCAACAACCAGATCGCGGCGCAATCGACGCTGATCAACAAGCTGACCATCGACACCGAGCAGCGCATCGTCCTCTACAAGGCGCTGGAAGACTCACTGAAAACCGCCGCCCAGCAGGACGTCGCCCACAAGATCAACACGCTCGGCAGCCAGGTCGACAACACGGCGGAGGAGACCATGGCCGGCATCGGCGCCGCCTCGCAGAAGCACATTGGCGATCTGCTGGAAATGCACGAGAAGAACATGGTGGCCTCGGCCGATATCCAGCGCCGCAAGAAGCTCGCCGACGATGCCTTCGCCCGCCGCTTCGACGAAGTGATGAAGAAGCACAATTCCGCCAACTACGTACAGCAGTAGTTGGCGGCAGGCGTTCGTCTCCAAGGCAGTCCGATGACCCCCGAAAATGAAGCCGCGGCGCGCTACTTTTCCGCCATCACGGCGGCGCTGAGCGGGCTGGAAGTGTTCATGCGCGACGATCGCTCGCCGCTCTACCGGCATGGCATCGTCGCCAGGATTGTCGCCGAATACATTGCGCGGCTGGACAAGTCGTTTTCCTGCTGGCGCAACCGCCTCGGCTTCATGGAGACGTTCCGGATCTCGCGCGCCGACAGCGGCTATCCGGTATTCCAGAACCTGCTCGAACTCGAGAACGACCGCCGTCAGGCGGAGAGCCGGCTGGCCAATATCCCGCAGGCCGGAGAGCTTCGCGAGGAAATGGCCGACTTCATCCTGCGCCACAAGGAATTTCCCGAGGCGCTGCAGAAGTCGATGGCCGAGCGGCTCTATCTGGAGGACGTCAGGAGCGAGCAGACCTTCGGCCCGTTCACGCTGGCGCAGACGGCGAAGGTCTCGGTCAACCCCAAGACCTTTCGACCCTATTACCTGGTGCATTGGGCCTGCTTCGACGGCAGCGCCAACCTGCCGTTGATCTATATGGTGACGGTGGAGGATTCCTCGGAGAGCATGGTGCGCCAGCTCGTCGATGCCAACGGCAAGTTGAACGAGCGGGTCGACATCCCGCTGCCGGTCGACGGGCTGCTCAATCCCGAGCTTGCCCACCGCTTCGACGATTTCACCGAGAAGAATTCGGCCTATACGCTGTCGCCGGCGACGATCGCGGTCAATCTCGACAAGGATTTCGAGCCGCTGCGTCCGAAGCAGCTCCGCCGCGTCGTGCTCGGCCCCTTCTATTCGGCGGGCATCACCGACAACAATTCGACGGTGACCGAGGTGCTGGCCAAAGTGCGCAGGCCGGAAAACGCCTGGCTGCTCACCTGGACCATCCAGGAGATCTTTTCCAAATCGGAGAAGCCCGGCCGCAAGGGCCTGTTTTCGAGCGAGAAGACGACGCAGGAATTCTTCATCAACACCGACGATCTGGAGGCCGCGCGCCAGGGCGTGTCGAGCTACGAGAACCATGCGCTGATCCCGCACGAGGCCTATCAGGCGCTCTATGCCGCCGGCGAGGCGCAGAAGATCTTTTCCGGCTACAAGGTCCACATCCTGTCCAACGGACAGGTCATCTCAGACGTCTGACCGTCACACCACGGAGCATCCTTCATGGACACCGGCCTGACCACGATCTCGGAAGCTGCGATCGAAAAGCACCGCGCCACCGCGCAAAGCTTCATTACCCGCATCGTCGTGCTGGAGGATCCGTCCCGCGAATCCGGCACCGCGCTCGCCGGCACCAACCGCCGCTTCGTCTCGACGGTGTCGGTCGGTTCGGTGCGCCGCACGCGCGAGGTCGAGCTGTCGAAGACGGTCGCCGCCGTCCACCCCGACGACCAGTTGCTCACCATTCCCCAGCACACGCTGCTGTTTCGCGCCCGGCGCGGCCTGGCGATCGCGCTCGCCATCTCGGACGTCTTCGCTGAAGGCTCCGACCTCGAGAGCCTGCAGGCCAAGAACGCCCGCGCGCCGCTCGAGGGCGACGAAGCCGCGACCTTCAAGAAGCTTCTGTCGGCCTCGGCCTACATTTCCGCCTTCAGCCTCGCCTCGTACCTCTTCCAACTGATCGACAGCGACGGAGAGGCGCCCAACGACATCGCCGAGCCCGACTTCCTGTTCGACACGCAGCAGGACGCGGTGAAGTCGATCATTGCCGGCCTCGACAAGGCAATTGCCGGCTCCAAGGACGATGCCGATCTGATGACGCGGGCGCGCGCCTTCGCCCGCGTCGCCATCGACGGGCTCCTGGCGAGAAAAGGCCGCTTCGACGGCATCGGCCCGTTCGAGAACGCCCATATCCGCATCGACGTCGACGATTTCACCCTCGACGGTTTCGACGTCGCGCCCGGCAAGCGCTCGAAGCCGCTGGTGATGACCTTCAAGAAACCGGAGGAGGTCGTCGGCAACCACATTGCCAAATTCCAGTCGGTCAGGCTCGCCAAAATGCTGATGGCCTACGATTTCGAGCGTGAGCTGAACCCGTTCGTCGAGCTCGGTGGCTTCCTGTTCACCTTCATTGGCGACGGCGCGCCGGGCACAGGCAAGACGACGCTGATCCAGATGATCGCCGGCCTCGTCCACGACTACTGCCAGGTTGCCGGCTATCCCTTCGCCTACGAGAATTTCGGCGTCGACCAGATCTCGTCCTATCAGGGCAAGTCCGGCCAGAACTGCCGCCAGTTCATCAACAACGTGCTCAATCCGCGCGTCATCGGCTTCGGCACCATCGACGATATCGACCAGGTGGCGGCGCGGCGTTCCGACGATCGCGCCTCCGCCGGCCAGCAGGAGATCACCGGCGTCCTGATGGACGCCTTTGCCGGTGCCGGCACGGTGGTGCGCGGCAACTGCGCCTTCGGCATGTTCTCCAACTATCCAGAGAATGTCGACGACGCGCTGCGCCAGCGCGCCGGCGCCCGCTGGCTGGTCGATGGGCCGCAGACCCGCGACGACTATATCGACATCTTCGTGCTGCTCGCCGGAAAGAACCACAAGATCCCGCTCGGCGACCACAAGCTCTATGCCGCGCAGGAGATCCAGCGCGCCGTGACCGAGGCCTATGAGGAGCATGAGAAGCCGCAGGAAGATGGGCTGATCAAGGTCTATGAGCGCTACATGAAGGAGAATGGCGCGCCGAAATCGATGGCCGACATCGGCACGTACCTGCACATGATCAAGGATGCCGAGCCGCGCTTCACCGGCCGCGCCATCAAGAACGTCACCGACGCCATCAAGATGCGCGCCATGGACATCGAGCTGCCCGACGAATGGTTCGAGAAGCCGGAAGCCTTCATGCACAAGAGCTACGACGACAAGAAGGCAATGATCGAGGAACTGCGCGGACCGTTCTCGATGGACATGGTCATGCAGGAGATCAACCGCTACGCCGACTCGGAATTCCGCTATTCCGACAAGTCCGACGACGCCGCCGTGACTAAGATGATCCGCGACACCAGGCTGCGCGACCGCGCCGTGCGCGAAATCGAGGAGATGAAGAAGAAGGGGCTATGGAATGCTTAATCTTCCTTCTCCCCGTTCACGGGGAGAAGGTGCCCGAAGGGCGGATGAGGGGCAGCGCCATGCGTGGAAGAAATGAGCCCAAGGTCACGAGGGCCCGTGAGCTACGGAAGGTTGAAAACGATGCTGAGGAAATGCTGTGGCATGAACTGCGTGGACGGCGATTGAACGGCCACAAGTTTGTTCGCCAACTACCGATTGGGCCCTATTTCGCAGACTTCGCCTGTCGTGAAGCTAATCTGGTCGTGGAAGTCGACGGCAGCCAGCATGCGGGTCGGTCTCGGGATCGATACAGAGATGAGACGATGAATGGAAATGGTTGGTCGGTATTGAGAGTTTGGCACGCGGATGTTTTGACCAGCCGCGCGAGCGTGCTTGATACGATCATCGCAGCCCTTGATGGCCGGCTAGATCGCAAATGATTGGTATCGATGTGAGATTTCTGCCGGTCGCCACGTCGGAGCAAAGATGATGAGCGTTTGCGCCGCCCCTCATCCGCCCTTCGGGCACCTTCTCCCCGTGAACGGGGAGAAGGCATAAATGACCCACCCCGCCAAGAAACCCGACCTTCTGCGCGACAATGAACTGATCTACGGCAGGCTGCTGACCGTCGACGAACCGCACCTCATCCAGCGCTACAACAAGGCCCTCGTCGCCTTCGGCCTCAATCCCACCAGGCTGAACAGCTTCCAGATCGACCGCACCGGCTTCTCGCCGGAGATCGCCGACGAATGCGGCGACTACGACTACCTCGACCCCAACGAGGTCAATCGCCGCTTCATCATCCTGACGCCGTCGCAGATCGACCTGCCGGTGGTCCACACCGCCTTTTCCAATACCTCGCAGCTGATGTTCGAGTTCATGTCCAAGAACCGGCGCGCCATCGACGCACTGACCATCAAGGATGTGATCTACGGCGAGATCGAGGACTCGGTCCCCAAGGTCAACGACATCGAGGACCTGCTGTCGATCAACCAGGTCGAGTTCAAGGTGCTGTCGGCCGAGGACGTGCTCGGCAAGGCGGCCGAGCTCGGCAAGCTGGTCGACCGGCTGAAGCAGGAGCCCGACGCCTGGCGCGACAACGCCATGCTTGAGCGTATGGTCGAGCTCGCCAAGGTCTGCGGCGACATCCGCGAGAACGCGCTGGTGCCGGACCAGGTGATCTTCCGCCATAACGCCTACTGGACCAGCCATTTCGGCGGCCTCTACGTCTTCGTCGATCCCGACATGACGACGGTGATCAGCGACCCGGCCGCGCCCGGTTTCCGCCGCTCGCGGCCGTGGCAGGTGAGCTATCTTTCGATCAGGGACGCCGACAAGGTGTTCAAGTTCCTCGCCGCCACCGGCCGCATCGAATTGCCGCGCGCCTCCTGGATCGAGTCATCCGGCTATCTCGAGCATCGCGCCAAATGGTGGTGCGCGCGCTGATCCGCGACGCCGAGCCGAACCGCAATCTGACGGACGTCGACAAGGTCTGGCTGCAGACCTGGATCCACGGCCATACCGACCTGATCACCAAGGACGGCAATTTCCCCTTCCTCAACGCCGCCAAGCGCGAGATCGCCCAATATGGCCATCTCAAGATCGAGGACGTGTTCCCGCAGCAGCGCTTCCTGGTGATCCGCGCCAGGCCCGATCATCCAGACGCCTGGCTGACCAATCAGCTGATCTCCGACTTCGTGCCGCAGGACTTCGTCTCGCGCTACGTCTTCAACAAGCCCGGCTTCTACAGGGACTATGACGGCTTCAGCGACGCCTGGCGATCGCATGTTGTGGACGTTCTGAAAACCACATATTTGAAAGACAAGGCGGCGTTTCGCACACGCCTCTACGGCTTGACTGATTGAGGGGTGACGAGAGCCATGCTTGACCCGATTGTGAGTTTCTTCACCCAGATCTTCCAGTGGATCGGCCGCGGCATTGGTCTTCTCGTCGGCGTGATCCTGTGGCCTTTCATGTGGGCCGGCCGCTGGTATGGGCAGCGCGGCTGGATCCTGAAGGCGGTGGTTGGCCTCGCCTTGCTGGTGCTCATCGGCCTCTACGCCAATTTCTTCTACGCCACCCAGTGGTGGACCAAATTCAACCCGAACTATCCCGATACCTATACGTTCGAGAAGCGCAACGTGTCGGCCGGCGAGCAAGTCTCAGCCGGCGCGGGCACCGATACGGCCAAGACCTGCGGTAACTCGGCGATCGCCCAGGTGGCGGCCGATCTGACCGACTTCAACGTCAACCAGAATGCCTGGATCTCATCGATGATCCTCTACAAGCTCGGCCTGTTCGGCATCGACTGGGACCACACGCCATGGATGGACAACAAGGCCTCCTTCCAGCGCGGCATCAACCAGGCGGTGCGGCGCACCGCGACCGAGCTTGCCGACAATCTGGGCCGCGTGCGCACGACCTCGCAGATCGACGCCGATCTCCAGGATGCGCGCGGAAATCTGCAGTTCGACGAGGAGACCTGGTACTTCGGCCTCAATCCATTCGGTCCGAAGACGCCGACCCCGAGCTACTATCGCGATGCCGTGCGCAAGCTGCGCTCCTTCAACGCAAGGCTGGCCAGCTGCCAGGCGACGTTCGACGCCCGCGCCGACAATCTCAAGCAATATATCGACCGCATTTCGTCCGACATCGGCTCGACCTCGGCAATCCTCAAGGAGCGCGCTGAGAACCACAATGATGGCTGGTTCGATTTCCGCGCCGACGACCGCTTCTGGTTCGCCTACGGCCAGCTCTATGGCTACTACGGCCTGATGAAGGCCGCCCAGGCCGACTTCGAGGATGTCATCAAGGAAAAGCACCTGCAGAACCTGTGGGACACGATGGATTCGCAATTCGTCTCGGCTCTGCGCATCCAGCCCCTCATCATCGCCAACGGCCGCGAGGACGGCTGGCTGCTGCCGACGCACCTGACCACGATGGGTTTCTACGTGCTGAGGGTGCGCTCCAACATGGTTGAGATCAGCAACGTGCTGACGCAGTAGCCGCACCCCTCTCGCCAAGGGGCTGGCGGATTTGCGCCGTCGCCCCTGTCGCATTCGGTGCATTGCGCGGCTGTTTTGGGACGGCGGCGGGGCATCCGCTCTGGCTTCTATACGGCGCAACGACCGGGCTCCATACAGCCGACCGCAAACGGCCCGGCAGCAGGAACACTCTTTCTTCGCAGGAAACATAGTTGCATGAAAGTTGACGCCGCGACAGCGACAGGGTTAGAACATGCCCTCACGCCCGCACGGCGTCTCGAACATGCACAGATGATCAAACCCGTCCCCTCCACCGACCAATCCAGAGGAAAGCCGTCATGGCCGAAGTGAAGTCCGACATCGAGATCGCGCGCGCCGCCAGGAAGAAACAGATTCAGGAGATCGGCGCCAAGATCGGCATTCCGACCGAGCATCTCCTGCCCTACGGCCATGACAAGGCCAAGGTCTCGGCCGAGTTCATCAAGTCGGTGAAGGGCAACAAGGACGGCAAGCTGATCCTCGTCACCGCCATCAACCCGACCCCTGCCGGCGAAGGCAAGACCACGACCACCGTCGGTCTCGGCGACGGCTTGAACCGCATCGGCAAGAAGGCGGTCGTTTGCATCCGCGAAGCCTCGCTCGGCCCGAATTTCGGCGTCAAGGGCGGCGCCGCCGGCGGCGGCTACGCGCAGGTCGTGCCGATGGAGGACATGAACCTCCACTTCACCGGCGACTTTCACGCCATCACCACGGCGCACAATCTGCTGTCGGCGCTGATCGACAACCACATCTACTGGGGCAACGAACTCGGCATCGACACCCGCCGCGTCGCCTGGCGCCGCGTCATGGACATGAACGACCGGGCGCTGCGCGAGATGATCTGTTCGCTCGGCGGCGTCGCCAACGGTTATCCGCGCGAAGGCGGCTTCGACATCACCGTCGCCTCGGAAGTGATGGCGATCCTGTGCCTTGCCACCGACCTCAAGGACCTCGAGAAGCGCCTCGGCGACATTATCGTCGCCTACCGCCGCGACAAGTCGCCGGTCTATGCCCGCGACCTCAAGGCCGACGGCGCCATGGCGGTGCTGTTGAAGGACGCCATGCAGCCCAACCTGGTGCAGACGCTGGAGAACAACCCGGCCTTCGTCCATGGCGGTCCGTTCGCCAACATCGCCCATGGCTGCAACTCGGTCGTCGCCACAACGACGGCGCTGAAGCTCGCCGACTATGTCGTCACTGAAGCCGGCTTCGGCGCCGACCTCGGTGCCGAGAAATTCTTCGACATCAAGTGCCGCAAGGCCGGCCTCAAGCCGGCGGCCGCCGTTATCGTCGCCACCGTGCGCGCCATGAAGATGAATGGCGGCGTCAAGAAGGAAGACCTCGGCAAGGAGAACATCGAGGCGGTCAAGAAGGGCTGCCTCAACCTCGGCCGCCACATCGAGAACGTTAAGCAGTTCGGCGTGCCGGCGGTGGTGGCGATCAACCACTTCACCACCGACACCGAGACCGAAATCCAGGCGATGAAGGACTTCGTCAAGGCGCAGGGCGCCGAGGCGATCCTGTGCAAGCACTGGGCGCAAGGCTCGGCCGGCATCGAGGACCTCGCCAGGAAGGTCGTCGAGATCGCCGAGTCCGGCGCCTCGCAGTTCTCGCCGCTCTATCCCGACGAGATGCCGCTGTTCGAAAAGGTCAACACCATCGTCAAGCGCATCTACCGCGGCGACGAGGCGATCGCCGACAAGTCGATCCGCGACCAACTGCACGCCTGGGAGCAGGCCGGCTACGGCAACCTGCCGGTCTGCATGGCCAAGACCCAGTATTCGTTTTCGACCGACCCGAACCTGCGCGGTGCGCCGACCGGCCACACCGTGCCGGTGCGCGAGGTCCGGCTCTCGGCCGGCGCCGGCTTCGTCGTTATCATCTGCGGCGAGGTCATGACCATGCCCGGCCTGCCCAAGGCGCCGTCCTCCGAAAAGATTTTCCTCAACGAGGCCGGCCAGATCGAAGGCCTGTTCTAGGCTTCCTTTCGGCTGCGAAAACAAAGGGCGCCGCTTTCGCGGCGCCCTTTTCATTTGCGGATTTGAGCGCGGCTAAGCTGCATTGCGCGCCAGCGCGCGCTGGTTGGAAGCAAAGATCGTGTCGCGTTCCGGCAAAGCGCCGGTCTTCAGGCAGTCGACCCACTCGGCGATCTTGAGCACCGCCGCGAAGCGCGACTGCAGGATGATGGTGACCACGCGGTGGATGTCCTCGGCAGAAGCATAGCCGGCGCTGTTGGCGTAAGGCACCGAGCCGCTGGCGTCGGACAGGAACTCCACAGCAAAGCCCATATGCACGGCATGGATGATGGTCGACAGGTCGCAATTGTGCGTCATGTAGCCGACGACCGCGATCGTATCGATGGCATTGGCGCGCAGCCACGCCTCGAGATCGGTGCCGGTGAAGGCTGAGGGCAGCGTCTTCTCGACATAATGGTCGCGGCTTCGCCTGGCGATCTCGGGATGCAGCTCGCCGCCATGGCTTCCCTTGGCGAAGATCGGCGAGGTCTCCGGCGCCATCTGCTTGATGACCACTACCTTGACGCCGGCTTCCGCCGCCGCGTCCATGGCGTGCGCCACATTGACGACGCTGTCGCGGAACGGCGGATGCTGGATGGCGAGATTGCCGCCATCATAGTCGTTCTGGACGTCGACGACGACGAGGGCGCGGCGCGGCTGGGTGCTAATGGCTGGTGCGGACATGGCGATCTCCTTTCGACCGGGTTGATAGGCAGAAGCTAGGCCCGGCGCCAACGCGGCAAAAGTGTCCCGATTGACTTCATTCGAAAGAATTGGGACAATCTTGTCTGTTTTCTCCCGGAGCTCCCATGGCCGACCCGATCGTCGCCGTCATCGCCTTCGACGGCATCAGCCCCTTCCACCTCTCCGTGCCTTGCCTCGTGTTCGGCACGGACCGCACCAGGCTCGGCCTGCCGCGCTTCGATTTCCGCGTCTGCGCCATGGAGGAGGGACCGATCCACACCGACGCCGGGCTGACCATCGCCGTCCCGCATGGGCTTGCGGCACTCGACGATGCCGACATCGTCATCATTCCAAGCTGGAAGGATCTCGAAGACCCGCTTCCGGCGGTGCTGGTCGAGGCGCTCGGCCGCGCCCACCGGCGCGGCGCGCTGATCGTGGGACTGTGCCTCGGCACCTTCGCCATCGCCGCCGCGGGACTGCTCGGCGGACGCAAGGCAGCGACGCATTGGGCCTATACGGACAGGCTGCAGACGCTCCATCCCGACATCGCCGTCGATGCCGACGTGCTCTATGTCGACGACGGCGACATCGTAACCTCGGCCGGTGTCGCCGCCGGCCTCGACTGCTGCCTGCATATCGTGCGCGCCCGCTACGGCGCGGAAGTGGCGTTGCGGCTTGCCCGCCACGTCGTGCTGTCGCCGCACCGGCAAGGCGGCCAGGCGCAATTCATCGAGCGCCCGCTGGCGCCGACCTCGACCGCCGACCGGTTCGCGCAGGCCCTCGACAAGGTGCGGGCGACGCTCGGCGAGGCGCACAGCCTCGACAGCGTCGCCGAGGCGGCCGGCCTCACCCGCCGCACCTTCACGCGCCGCTTCCAGAAGTCGATCGGCACCAGCTTCGGCGACTGGCTGGCCGACCAGCGGATCGCGCTGGCGCAGAGGCTGCTGGAGGCGACGGAGAAATCGATGGATACGGTGGCCTTCGAAGTCGGCTTCGGCAGCGCCACCTCGCTGCGCCAGCATTTTTCGGCGCGGCTCAAGACCTCGCCGATGCAATATCGGCGCGAGTTCTCCAGGAGTGCCGGCGCCAAAAGGCCGACACACGCCGCAATGTTTTGACCCGAACGGGCAAGCCGCTCAACGCTGCCTGACCGGACGCGCCGGATTGCCGACCACCGTGGTGTCGGCGTCGGCCAGGATCTTCATGAAGCCCTGCGTCTCGCCCTTTTCCACGGCGCGGCCGACGCGGGTCATCGGCCGCTGGCCGACCAGCGCGCGGCGGCCGGATTTCCTCACCGCGGCCTCGGTCATGCCGCAGCGGCCGAGGGGCGGATCGATGTAGAGCGCATAGGCCTCGATGCGGTCGCTGACCTTGCGCGGATCATTGTCGAGCAGGTTGGCGGCGACGATCTCGAAATCGTTGTAGGAGGTATGGGTGAAAGCGCCCTTGCCGTTGCAATCGCCCATCGCCCAGATGCCGGGCACGCCGGTGCGCAACTGGTCGTCGACGACGATGAAACCGCGCTTGTCGACCTCGACGCCGGCCTTGTCGAGGCCGAGATCGTCGGTATTGGGGTTGCGGCCAAGCGCCAGCAGCACATGCGAGCCGATCGCCGGCGGCTGATCGGCGGAAAAGGTGACGGCGACATCGCCGCCCTGCTTGGCAAAACTGATGTCGTCGGCGCCGAGATGCACCGTGATGCCTTCGTCCTGGAGGATCGACAGGATGGCGGCCGAGACGTCCTCGTCCTCGCGACCGGTCAGCCGCGGGCTCTTCTCGATCACCGTCAGCTCGGATCCGAAGCGGCGGAACATCTGCGCGAATTCGAGCGAGATGTAGCTGCCGCCGACGACGACGAGATGGCGGGGCAGCACGTCGAGATCCATCATCGAGGAATTGGTGAGGTAAGGCACCTCCTCGACGCCGGGCAGGTCGGGAACGGCGGCGCGGCCGCCGGTGTTGAGGAATATCTTCGGCGCGGTCAGCAGTTCGTCGCCGACGCGCACGGTGTTGGCGGATTCGAAACGCGCATGGCCGCGGTAGAGCGTGCACTTCTCCATGCCGGCGATCCAGGTTTCCAGCCCTGTGCGGGAAGCGCCCGACACCTTGTCCTTGCGCGCCTTGATCGCTTTGTAGTCGACGCCCACCGGGCCGGATAAGGTCACGCCATAGTCGGCGGCGCGGCGCGCGAGATGGGTGGCGTAGGCGCTCGCCACCATCGTCTTGGTCGGGATGCAGCCGGTGTTGACGCAGGTGCCGCCGACGAGCTTGCGCTCGACCAGCGCCACGCTCATGCCGGCCGCGTTCAGCCGGCCGGCGAGCGGCGTGCCGGCCTGGCCGGCGCCGATGATGATGGCGTCGAAGGCCTTGGCCGTCATGCCACGGCCGCCACGATCAGCAGGCCGCCGATGATCGCCGCGGCGTCCTCGATGAAGGCAGCGGGCGGGTCCTTGCCGAAAGCCGCCGCCAGTCGGCCGCGGAACTCGGCGCCGCCGAGCGTGCCGATCACGGCGCCGATGGCGCCGGCAATCAGGCCACCGATGATGGCGCCGCCGGTCGCGCCGAACACCGCGCCGCAAAAGGCGCCGATGATGACGCGGGCGCCGAACTGCTGCGGCACCTTGCGGCTCGGCGTCGACGGCAGCTGGTCGGTGATCAGCTCGACGACCCCCAGGATGGTGGAAATGCCGAGGGCGATCCAGTGCCCCATGAAACTCGCCCAGGTGCCGGCGACCGGCAGCCAGCCGAGCCAGGCGCCCCAGGCGGTGACGGCAAGTGCCGTTCCGGCGCGGAGCCCGGCAACGACCCCGATCAGCAATGCAAGCAGATAAAGCATGATTGACCCCTCGATGTCAGGACCTCGCACTGTCCGGCGCGAGCAAGCTAGCATAGGCCGGACATTTGGCCAGCAGGCTTTCGCCCAGCAAAGGATTGTGCTTTGGCAGTAATTCGATGGAGACGCGGCCATGACGGCAAGTGAGCGCATGAAGATGGCGGCGGGCGAGTGGTACACTTGCCTCGATCAGGAACTGGAAGCGCTGCGCGTCGCCGCGCGCGATGCGGTGTTCGAGCACAACGGCCTGCCGCCCCGGCAACGCGGCGACATCGGCCCGGCATTGCGGTCATTGTTGGGAAGCACGGGCGAGGGGGCGCGCATAGAGGGGCAGTTCCACTGCGCCTACGGGTTCAACCTCTTTCTCGGCGATGGTGTCTTCCTCAATGCCGGCTGCACGGTCCTCGATACGGCGCCGGTGCGCATCGGCAAGCGGACGTTGCTCGGGCCTAATGTGCAGATCTACTGCGCCGAGCATCACAGGGAGGCTGCAGCAAGGCAGGCGGGGCTGGAGATCGCCAAGCCGGTGACGATCGGCGCCGATGCCTGGATCGGCGGCAGCGCCATCATCCTCGGCGGCGTCACGATCGGCGATGGTGCCATCGTTGGCGCTGGCGCCGTGGTTACCCGCGACGTCGCAGCGAACCACCGGGGAGATCCTCGGCTGCTCGGTGCTCGGACCGGGCGGCGACGAGGTGATCCACTCGGTGCTCGACCTGATGTATGCCAAGGCGCCGATATCGACGCTGGCGCGTGCCATGCACATCCACCCCAACGTCTCCGAGCTTCTGCCGACCATAGCCCAGGAGCTGAAGCCGCTGGCCTAGAGCCGCCATCGGCGTGGTTTGCGCCCATAGCGCCTCGGCCTGGACCAATCGACAGCGCAATCGCAAAAGTGCATGGGTTCGCCTCTTTCCCGGAGGCCTCCATGCAGAAAACGATCGAACGCATCGCTGGCGAAGGCGAGGGCATTTCCTACGAATTTCCGGTGATCCGCTTCGCGGGAACGGACAAGGCGGGACCTTCGGCCTATCTGCAGGCGGCGCTCCATGCCGGCGAACTGCCGGGCGTGGTCGCCATCGACGCGCTGATGCCGATGCTCGCAAGAGCCGAGGCCGAGGGCCGCATCAGGGGCGACATCACCATCGTGCCCTGGGCCAACCCGATCGGTCGCGCCCAGTACCATTTCGGCGAACATCAGGGCCGCTTCCATCTCGGCACGCGCAACAACTTCAACCGCGGCTTTCCGCTGCTTGCCGCACCGGACGCTTCGCTCTTGCCCGATACCAGGCTCGGCACGCCCGACCAACGGCTGAAGATCAGGCTGCTGCAGCTCTCGCTCGGCCACAACATCGTGCTCGACCTGCATTGCGACGACGAGGGCCTGCCCTACCTCTACATCCACGCCAGCCTGTGGCCGGCGATGGCCGATTGCGCGGCGGCCATGGGCGTCGATGCGGTGCTGCTGTGGAACGAGGACACCGACGGCACCTTCGAGGGCGCCTCGATCATGCCTTATCAGAATGTCCCGGCGGATGTGGCGCGTTTCGACCGGCGGGTCGCCACCACGGTCGAATATCGCGGCGTGCTCGAC
>NZ_RZOT01000369.1:0-6104 GCF_003999085.1 Mesorhizobium sp. M4A.F.Ca.ET.090.04.2.1 | reverse complement strand
ACAAGGACCTTGTCGCGGCATACGAGCATTTCGGCGTCAACATCCACTGGCACGAGCCGACCCCGGAACTGCCGATGCAGGTCTATTCGCGCGATTCCAGCGTCATGACGCCCTACGGCGCCTTCATCACCGCCATGGCCAACTGGTGGCGGCGCGGCGAGAACTACGCCGCCATCCGCACCTATGAAAAGCTCGGCATCCCTATCTACGATATGGTGACCGCCGGCACCTTCGAAGGCGGCGACTTCAACGTCATCGAGGACGGCGTGGTGTTGATCGGCTGCGGCGGCGCTCGCACCCAGGAGGAGGGCGCCCGCCAGGTGCAGGCCTGGTTCGACAAGGAAGGCTGGGAGACGCGCATCGCCTTCATCGACGAATACTATGTCCATATCGACCTGATGGTTGTGCCGATCGCCGAAAAGCTTACCGCGGTCTGCCTCGCCTGCACCGAGCCCGGCATCGTCGACTGGCTGAAGGGCAAGGGCCACGAGATCATCGACGTGCCCTTCCAGGACACGATGGCGCTCGGCTGCAACTTCATGTCGCTCGGCATGGACAGGGTGATCGCGCCGACATCGAGCCAGACGCTGATCGAAAAGCTGCGGGCGCGCGGCTTCGAGGTCGCGGCCGTCGATATGAGTGAGATCTCCAAGACCGGCGGCGGCATCCACTGCATGGCGCAGGCGCTGAAGCGCGAGAAGGCGTGAGGGGCAACGGCGGCGAAGCTGCCAATCTCCCCCTTGTGGGTCCCTTGTGGGGCACATGTCCGGCAGGACAGAGGGGGCGCGGAAGAGCGTCGATCTGTCCCGTTTCGCTCCCGCTCTACGCTGCGCCGGTCCACTCAGCGTATCGCCTCAGGCCCATGCCGGCGAACAGCATGACCATCATGATGGTGAAGAAGAAGGCCATGCCGAGGTAGAAGAAATTCGCTATCGGCGAAACCTTGACATACCGCACCTGCTTGAACGGCACGCCGCTCGGCTTTGTCGCCGCCAGTCCGAGCCAGAAGAAGAAGGTGACGGCAACGAGCACGCCGATATAAGGATCCATCCAGTCCGGCACCCTGACGAAGCCGAAATTGAACGCAAACGCCCGGTTCGCTGACAAAAGCAGCCCAGACGATATCGAGCAGGCAAACATCAGGCGTTTCATGCGGCGTTCCCCTCCATGGTCCACATCCCCCGCGATGTATAATTTGCGTTGATTGAAGTTCTGTTATTCCTGCCCATTAAGATTGCAGGCAAGGCGGGAGATCGCCGGTAAACGCGAGCACTCAACTACCGCGCCGTGCAGCGGATCGTCCGCTGAGAAATTCAGTTCGCAATGGCGGGCCGCGCTGCCCGCCATTGCTTGCGTCACAGCTAACATAAGCGCACACTAAAAGGCAGGAAGGGGGGCTCACCACAAAAACGGGAGGAAAGCATGAATGCCATGAGCTTCACCACCCTTGAGGGCGGCAAGACGACGCTCGACGCCGCGGCCCTTGATGCCCTTTCGGCTCGGATACGCGGCACCGCGCTGCGGGAAGGCGACGCGGCCTACGACGACATGCGCAGCATCTGGAACAGCATGATCGACCGGCGGCCCGCGCTGATCGTATGCTGCGTTGGTGCATCCGATGTCGTTACCGCCGTGAATTTCGCGCGGGAAAACAAGCTCCTCGTCTCCGTGCGTGGCGGCGGCCACAACATTGCCGGCAGCGCCGTCTGCGACGGCGGCCTGATGCTCGATCTGTCGCTGATGAAGTCGGTGCGGGTCGATGTCGCGGCACGGCGAGCCTGGGTCGGGCCCGGCGCCACGCTTGCCGATGTCGACAGGGAGACGCAGGCCTTCGGGCTTGCGATGCCAGTCGGCATCAATTCGACCACCGGCATTGCCGGCCTGACGTTGGGCGGCGGCTTCGGCTGGATCACCCGCAAATTCGGGCTGACCATCGACAATCTCGTTTCCGCTGACGTGGTCACCGCCGACGGAAAATTGCTGCGCGCCAGCCAGAACGAAAATCCCGACCTGTTCTGGGCGCTGCGCGGCGGCGGCGGCAATTTCGGCGTCGTCACGGCGTTCGAGTTTCAGCTCCATGAGTTCGGGCCGCAAGTGCTGTCGGGGCTTGTCGTCCATCCCTTCGCCGATGCCGGGAAAGTGCTGCGGGAATATAAGCAGGCGCTGGAAGATGCACCCGACGAACTGACCTGCTGGGTGGTCATGCGGCAAGCGCCGCCGCTGCCCTTCCTGCCGGCCGAATGGCACGGCAAGGAGGTGCTGGTGCTGGCCATGTGCTATTGCGGCGACATCGAGACCGGCGAAAAGGCGACCCGGAAGCTGCGCGCCATCGGCTCGCCGATCGCCGACGTCGTCGGTGTCAATCCGTTCACCGGCTGGCAGCAGGCCTTCGACCCGCTGCTTACGCCCGGCGCCCGCAACTACTGGAAGAGCCATGACTTCACCGAGCTTTCCGACGGCGCGGTCGAGGTCACCACGGCGGCGATTGCGAGGCTTCCGGGTCCCGAATGCGAGATATTCTTCGGCCATGTCGGCGGGGTGGCGGGCCGCGTCGAAGCGGATGCCACCGCGTTTCCGCAGCGCAGCTCGCATTTCGTCATGAACGTCCATGCCCGCTGGCGCGAGCCGGCAATGGACAAGGCCTGCATCGATTGGGCTCGCGGTATCTACGAGGCGACACGGCCTTACGCCGTCGGCACGGCCTATGTGAACTTCATGCCGGAGGACGAGACCGACCGGATCGAAGCGGCCTATGGCGGCAACTATCGCCGGTTGCTGGAGATCAAGCAGCGCTACGACCCGCAAAACCTGTTCCGCATGAACCAGAACCTGCGCCCTAAGGAAGGTCTGCGGGCGGCGTGAGACAAGCATCCCTCGGCGACGGCGTGGACAACCGCGCCGTCGCGGACATGGCTTCAGCCGATTATCGCCGGCGTATCGTCATAGCTCAGCGACACCAGCTCCGGGTGGCGGTGAGCGAGCGCGAGGATTTGTGTTTCCAACTCGCAATTGTAGGCCATCAGCGCCTTCACCGTCTCCAGCGGGCTCGCGTAGCGGGCGATCAGCTTCTCGGCCTCGGCCTGCAATTCAGCCTGCGCTTCGGCGTCGAGATGCAGGATGCTCATTGCCGCCTCCTTGAAACCTGCAGCGCATCGAGCTGTTCCTGAAGGTGCCCGTTGAGCACGATCATCTCCTTCAGCGCCTTCATGGGGTCGCCCTTGTGGAGCGCGATGAACTTGTCGGCCACAGCCTGAAGCGCGGCCTCCTGGCGGCCGTCCAGTGTCACGATCTGGTCCATCCCGGCTGCTCCTCATACGTTATGTGCGCAGTGAACAAAAAGGGAACAAAAATGTCAAGGGCGAATTGACCAAACGAGGAATGCGTTCCTATTATTAGTCATGCCTGATACTGACAGAAGACGAAAGCGCGGCGGCGGGCGGCGGCTCAGCAATGCCCACGAGATCGGGCAACTCGTGCTCGTCCGCTGCGGACTCTGCAACGTCAAGCGTTGGTATCAGCCCGACGATCTGCTGAAGATTTTCGGCGACATCGAACCTGACCTCGTGGGCAGCAAGATGCGCTGCGAGCGCTGCGGCAAGAACGAATTCATGCACGCCGAGACGCAGAGCCCGACGGCGGGGGAGAGGCAAGGCATTCGGGTGAGAAGGCTTGCCGAAATAAGGACGGTGCGGCGGGTCGTGTGGCGGGATGAGCAATAAAGGGGTCGGCCATTTGCCGGCTTTGGTTTCTAAAACAAAGACCCCTGCGCCGGCGGCTCGGCGGGAAACTTGATCTGCGTCGCCGGCTTCTCCACGATCACCAGCGCGTCGTCAGGCGCTGGCCGCTGCAGCTTCCGCGCCTCCGGCCATGGCGCGGTCAGCCACGTCTCGGTCTCTTCCTGGGTGGTCAGGATCACCGGCATCGCCTTCTCGTGGATCGGCGCGATCAGCGCATTGGGCCTGGTGGTCAGGAAGCCGTAGAGCTGGTGGTCGCCCGGCCCTTCCTTGACCTTGCGCACGCCCTGCCAGGGCGTCCACAGGCCGGCGAAGAAGAACAGCGGTCGATCTTCGCCGCGCGCGAACCAGAAGTTCTTCTGCACGCCGGTCTCGGGGTCCTTGTCGCCAGGCTGGGGCGAGGGCTCGGCGAAACTCGTCACCGGCACCACGCATCGGTTCTCGATGCCAAGGTAAGGCATCCAGTGGGCGTATTGCGGGTTGCGGATGTTGGTGGTGCCGGAATCGGCATTGCCGCGCATGCGCTCCGGCGGTGTCGGCATGCCCCAGCGCAGAGTGGCGAGTTCGCGCGTGCCGTCGGCGGCGTTCCGCACCACCGGGGCGAACTGGTTCGGGTAGATGTCGACCGAGGGTTCGAGGTTGCCGATGACGTCGCGCAGGGCGCGCGTCCACTGGCGGATCGCCTCCTGGCTGGTGGTGATGTTGTAGAGATTGCACATCGGCAACGTTTCCCTGGCAGTCGATTGATCCCGCATTTTCCACCAAAGCGCCAGTGCCAGGCGTTCGTTGAGTCGGCTGGGGCTATCACAGGCGTGAACAGAGGTCCGTCCCAGGCCGCTCAACCTCGGTGCGTTGACAGGAGCGGCGAAGCAGAGGAAAGTTTGGCAGCTGCTGAAGGAGGGATTCCGTGAAGAAGACCTACGCCAGGCCGGTACTGCTCAAGGCGGGCAAGCTTGGGGCGCTCGCCGCCACCACCATTTCTAAGGCTCCCTGAGCCAAAAGCTTTTGCTTCGACGGAGCGCTGAGGCATTTGTTGCCTCCGCATCGATTTTTCGCGCCCCCGGCTGGCCCCGGCGCCGGAAGGTTTGCGTCGCCAATCCCTCCGCCGCCGCAACTCTCCGGCGACCGGGATCGTACCTCATCACTTTCGGGAAGTTAGGTGGCCCGGCCGCCGAGGGGGGGTGATGTATGGGTTGGCCGCCGGGCCTGACCGGCTTCTGCGACCTCGCCGGCTGCTTGAACATGCGCTCATGCTAATACTTGGGCAATAGCGACCTAGGGCCTAGGACCAACGTGTACGGCCTCCGGTTCCCAGCAACGTTTTACAATCATTCCCCAGCCGAAGCCCTCACGCTGTCCGCGCGTCGAGGCGCAGTGCCGAGAGGAACAGCAACAGCAGCGCCAGCGCGTTGAGGCAGGCCGCGGCCGCATGCGAATATTCCCATTGCCGCCTGAGCATTTCCCAATTGTCGGGCAGCATGGACCAATTGCGGGTCGCCCGGTTTACCGGAAAGGTGAAGCTCCAGAACACGAATTGCGTGGCGCCGATGGCGATGAAGGCGAGCGCCACAAGGCCGAAGGCACCGCCTGAGCGATAGAGCACGACCGCCAGTGCCGCGCTCGACAGCAAGGCGCCCAGCACGACGATACCGAACAGGCTCCAGCCGTCATAGGCGCGCTGCGCGGCGAGATAGCTGGTGCCGTCGAGCTTCAGTTTGCTGTACATCGAAAAGAAATGCGCCCCCGCCGGCACGAAGGCCAGCGCCGCGAAGATGAAGCTCACCACTCTAAGGCCATAGATCGCCATGCAGTCCTCCTTCCAGGAGAAGCTAGGGCAGGGGGCAGGCATGGGAAGGAGAGATCGAATGCCGGCGAAGGGCAACGGTTCTTCGCCTGCGATCTGATCCCGCGGCTCGGCGCCTCAGAATCCAAAGAACTGCCGGCCGATGAGATAGCCGAGCGCCGCGACGACCAGCGGAAACAGCGCCGGCGCCACCTTGCCGACCAGCGAAGGCCTGACCTCCTGGATCGGAGAGTCGGGGGTGGCGTTGTTGAGGTTCTTGGTCATCATATTAGCGTCAGCTCAACAAGTTAATTTTTGGCAAACGCCGCTACGGAAGGCCACGCTCACTCCACCTTCTGCCGGAACTTCGAGTGGCAGCTCGAACAGTCCTGCAGGATGAGATGCAGGAGATGCTCCGCCGGCAGTGTGGCCGGATCAGGCTGCACGGCATTCGGCCGCTTGCCGAGCAGGCTGCCGCCATCCATCGGCAGCATCGCGCCCATGCGCATGCCCTCGGTGATCTCAGCCGGCGCCCTTTCGGCCTTGGCGGCGAGTGCCGAGGCGAGCCCGCCGATATGGCGGGCGGG
>NZ_RZOT01000368.1:0-6112 GCF_003999085.1 Mesorhizobium sp. M4A.F.Ca.ET.090.04.2.1 | reverse complement strand
AATGGGTGATCGTGCCCGGCGAGGGGGTGAAGGTGCGCGGGTCCTCGGCATTGATGCGGCATTCGATGGCGTGGCCGTTGAACTTGATGTCCTCCTGCCTGACCGAGAGGCCGCCGCCGGAGGCGACACGGATCTGCTCATGCACCAGGTCGATGCCGGTGATCGCTTCCGTCACCGGATGCTCGACCTGCAGGCGGGTGTTCATCTCGATGAAATAGAACTCGCCGTCCTCGTAGAGGAATTCGATGGTGCCGGCGCCGGAATAGCCGAGATCGGCGACGGCCTTGGCGCAGATGCCGCCGATGCGCGCGCGTTCCTCGGCATTGAGCGCGGGCGAATTCGCCTCTTCCCAGACCTTCTGGTGACGGCGCTGCAGCGAGCAGTCGCGCTCGCCGAAATGGACGCCGCGGCCGGCGCCGTCGCCGAACACCTGCAGTTCGATATGGCGCGGCTTCTCCAGGTATTTCTCGATATAGACGGCATCGTCGCCGAAGGCGGCGCCGGCTTCCGAGCGCGCCGTCTGCAGGGCGATCTCGAGGTCGGCCTCGCTGCGCGCCACCTTCATGCCGCGCCCGCCACCACCGGCCGAAGCCTTGATGATCACGGGGTAGCCGATCTCGGCGGCGACGCGCTTGGCTTCCTTCTCTTCGCTGATCGCGCCGTCGGAGCCCGGCACGACCGGGATGCCCAGGCGTTTTGCGGTGCGCTTGGCCTCGATCTTGTCGCCCATGACGCGGATATGGTCGCCGGACGGGCCGATGAAGGTGATGTTGTGAGCGGCCAGGATGTCGGCGAACTTGGCGTTCTCCGACAGGAAACCATAGCCCGGATGCACCGCGTCCGCGCCGGTGATCTCGCAGGCGGCGACGATCTGGTGGATGTTGAGATAGCTGTCGCGCGACGGCGGCGGGCCGATGCAGACGCTCTCGTCGGCAAGCCTGACATGCATGGCGTCGGCGTCGGCCGTCGAATGCACCACCACGGTCTGGATGCCGAGTTCCTTGCAGGCGCGGAGCACCCTGAGGGCGATTTCGCCGCGATTGGCGATGAGGATTTTCTGAAACATTCCCGGCTCTACTCGATGACGACGAGAGGCATGCCGTATTCGACCGGCTGGGCGTCCTCGAAGAGGATCGCCGTCACCGTGCCGGCGCGCGGCGAGGGGATCTGGTTCATAGTCTTCATCGCTTCGATGATCAGCAGCGTCTGGCCTTCCTTGACTTTCTGGCCAATCTCTATGAACGGCTTGGCGTCGGGCGACGGCGCCAAGTAGGCGGTGCCGACCATAGGCGAGGGCACGGCGTTCTTGGACTGGTCGGCCGTTGCAGGCGCTGAGGCCGCAGCCGCGGGCTGAGCTGGCGCCGCCGGCGCATAAGCGGGCGCGGGAGCGGCCACCGCGTGCACGGTCTGCGACTGACGCGACACGCGCACCTTCAGGTCACCGAGCTCGACCTCGATCTCGGTAAGATTGGTGTCGTTCAGTATGCCCGCCAGATCGCGGATCAGCTGCTGGTCAACACCGGTCTTCTTTATAGACATTTTCGAGCCTTCTGTTTGTTGGCCGGTCAAAGGCGTGCCGCCAGCGCCTGCAGCGCGAGCGTGTAGCCGAGCGGCCCGAACCCGCAGATCATGCCGACGGCGACCGGCGCGACCATGGAGACGTGGCGGAACGGTTCCCGCGCATGGATGTTGGAGAGATGGACTTCGGCGACGGGCAGCGGCGCGACAGCGCGGATGGCGTCGTGAATGGCAATCGAGGTGTGGCTGTAGGCGCCCGGATTGATGACGATTCCGACGGCTTTGTCGCCGGCTTCCTGGATCCAGTCGACGAGGTCGCCCTCATGGTTCGACTGGCGGAAGTCGATCTCCAGCCCAAGCTCGGCGCCCGCCTTCTTGCAGTCCTCGGCGATCGCGGCAAGCGTCATGCCGCCATAGATGCCCGGCTCGCGCTTGCCGAGCGCGTTGAGATTGGGACCGTTCAGGACGAAAACCGTTTTCAAGAATGCTGACCTTTCCCGGCGCCGGCCGCAAGCCGGCGCCCTGGGCTTCTATAATGGGCATAGACGCCCGCGAAAAGAGCGCAAGTGCGTTCTTTCGCTGTCCACAGCGGGCGGAAAGTCGCCCGCCGCAAGGGCTTGGGGCCGATCAGAGCGCGGCCTTCGCCGCCTCGATCTTTTCGGCAAGGACATCCTTCCCGAGCGCGCCGAACACCACCTCGTTGCCGACCACATAGGAGGGCGTGCCGGTGATCGACAGCTTGGTGGCAAGATCATAGGTCCGGGACAGCGCTTCGTTGATGCTGGGGTCCTTCATCTTCTCGCGCAGCTTCGCCTCGTCGGCGCCGAGCGAGACCGCGATCTTGATGGCGATCGACTCGGTGGCGCGGCCCTGGCCGCCAAGCAAGGCGGTGTGGAACTCGCCGTATTTCTCCGGCATCATCAAATGGAAGGCCATGGAGACGACGCTGGCCTTTTGCGAATCCGGGCTGAGGATCGGGAATTCCTTGAGGACGAAGCGCAGGTCGGAGTCGGCCTTGGTCAGCGCCTGCATGTCCTCGATGGCGCGTTTGCAGAAGCCGCAATTGTAATCGTAGAATTCGACGATGGTGACCTTGCCGTTCGGATTGCCGACGATGCCGTCAAAGGCGGAGTTGAAGATCTCGTCCTTGGCGTTCTTGATGACGCCGAGGGCGGCAATGCGCTGCTCTTCCTTCTGCTTGGCCTCCAGCGCCTCCTGCACCTCGAGCAGCACTTCCGGGTTCTTGAGGAGGTAGTCGCGGATGATGCCCTCGACCTCGGCCCGGTCGATCTTGCTGTCCGAGGGCGCGGCGGCCTGGACGACCTGCGTCGTGTCGGCCTTGGCCGCCTGAGGGCTGCCGGCGACGAAGCCGACCGCCAGCATGGCAAGGGCGGCCACCACACCCGTCGTGCCAAGCAAGATTGCCTTGTTCATGATCCTCGATCCCTTTTGCCTGTTCCAGTCCGCTTCCGTTGCCCGGAGCGGCCGGAAGGTTCACTTGGTTTTGCCCGAAGGCCCGTAGTTTATGATATCCTGGGCGCGAAGCCAGCCAGGCTCGCCGCGCTTCATCTTCTGTTGCGCGCGCATGGCGAAAATCTTCGCGTTCCGGTAGTCGCCGGAATAGAAATGGCCTTCGGCCGTGGCAAGGTCCGCCGCCGGTATGTTGCCGAGTTCGCCATAGGCCTGCGCCAGATAGCGGTAGCCGACGGCGTTCTCCTTGTCGCGCCCAAGACCGTTGTTGATCTGCACCACGGCCTTTTTCAGGGCATCCGGCGTGCCGATCGCCATCAGAGCCTGGCCGAGCGAGACCGGCAGCAGCCCGGACCTCGCGGGATCGAGGCTGACCGCCTTGGCATATGCGTCAGCGGCATCCTTGGGCTTGTTCGCCTTCATCAGGATGTCGCCGCGCAGTTCCTGGAAATAGGGGTTCTTCGGCTGTTCCTTGATCAGTGCGGACGTCTTGACGAGCGCGGCATTGAGGTTGCCGTAAAGATAGGCGAGCTGCGCCTCGCCGTAGCGCGAGGCGAGGCTGCCCGGATTCTTGCGCATCAGGCGCGAGGCGGCCGCCTGTCCCTGCATGTAGGCGGCGATCTTGATGCGCATCATGTCATGCCGCTGCTGCAGAGCCGGCGGGTCGAGCTTGTCGACGTAGGGGCTTTGCTTGACCAGCGCCTCGAGGTTGGCGATGCGCTCCTGCGGCATCGGGTGGCTTATCCGGTAAGGGTCGACCTGCGTGCCGGACAGCGACAGCGCGTTCTGGAAGCGGGAAAAGGTCTTCAGCATGCCCATGCCGGACTGGCCGGTGGCGTTGAGGTAGCTGATCGCCGAGCGATCGGCAGTCGTCTCCTCGGTGCGCTGATAGGCCAGGATGCTGCGCTGCGCCATCTCGCCGCCGCCCGCCGCGACGCCCATGCCGGCGCCGGCCAGCCCACGGCTGTTGGTGGTGGCGCCGGCCACCATGGCGCCAGCGCCGAGCAGCGTGGCAATGATGGCCATCGTCTTGGCGCGCTCGAGCTGGTCGCGCAGCTTCTGCTGGTGGCCGCCGGCGATATGGCCGGCCTCGTGAGCCATGACGCCGATGATCTCGTTGGGCGTTTCCGCCGTCATCAGCGCGCCGGTGTTGATGAACATGCGGCGTCCGGTAACGAAGGCATTGAAGCTCGGATCGTTGACCAGCACGATATCGATGCCGTCATTGGCCAGCCCAGCCGCCTTGAAGATCGGCCGCGCGTAGTCGCGTACCAGTGCCTCGATCTCGGCGTCGCGCACGATGGGGACGTTTTGCGCAAATGCGCTGACCGAGCCGGAGACCGCGACGGCGGCCGCAAGCAAAAGCGTGGCGAAGCCGCGCGCGGTCCTTGCAACGGTCGATCTGGCAGTGGTCGATCTGGGTCGGCTCAACATGACAGGTCCACTGGTAGACGAGCGGGCGGAGGATGAAAAGTCGGCACCGAAAACTTCCTGCGCTTGTGATCCCCACATCAATCGGGCATTTGTGCGGCGCGGCCAGGGCGGATCCTGGCGTGTTGGATTTGAAAATGATTGTTTCGCTTTCGCGCCGCGGCGAGGTCGAGCCGTTCCACGCCATGGATATTCTGGCCGAGGCCAACCGGTTGAAGGCGACCGGGGCGCCGGTGGTTTCGATGGCGGTCGGGCAGCCGTCCGACCCGGCGCCGGCCGGCGTGCGGCAGGCCGCTGCGAATGCCCTGAAGGTCGGGCGCATCGGCTACACCGACGCGCTGGGTCTGGCCGATCTGCGCCAGGCTATCGCAAGGCACTATGGCGACCATTACGGGATACATGTCCCGGCGGCGCGAATCGCCGTCACCACCGGATCGTCCGCCGCCTTCAACCTGGCTTTCCTCGCGATGTTCGATCCAGGCGACCGTGTCGCGATCGCCGCGCCAGGCTATCCAGCCTATCGCAACATCATGGCCGCACTCGGTATCGAGATCGTCGAGATCGAACTCGGCGGCGATGCATATCTTCATGCCGAGCATCTGAGGACCGCGCACCGCGAAGGGCCGCTGAAGGGGGTGCTGTTCGCCAGTCCGGCCAATCCGACCGGTGCGGTGATTCCGGCCGACGAGCTCGCCGCGCTGGTTTCGACGGCCGAAGAACTCGGCATCGCCGTTATTTCCGACGAGATCTACCACCGGCTCGCCTATGCCGCGCCGGACACGACGGCGCTCGCCTACGGCTCGGCCGTAACGGTGATCAATTCGTTCTCGAAATACTATTGCATGACCGGCTGGCGCATTGGTTGGATGGTGCTGCCGGAACCACTGGTGCGTCCGGTCGAGCGCATCGCCCAGAGCCTCTATATATCGCCGCCGGAACTGTCGCAGATCGCCGCGATCGAAGCGTTCAAGGCGACAGAGGAGCTGGAGGCGGTGAAGGCGCGCTACGCTTGGAACCGCGAGCTGCTGATGAAGCGGCTGCCGGAGCTCGGCTTCGCGCTCGCGGCACCCATGGACGGCGCCTTCTACGCCTTCTGCGATGTCACAAGGCACACCAATGACAGCATGGCCTTCGCGCGTCGCATGCTTGCCGAGGCGCACGTGGCGGCAACGCCCGGCCGCGACTTCGATCCGCTTCAAGGTCATCGCACCATGCGCTTTTCCTATGCCGGCAGCCACGACGACATGGTCGAGGCGATGGCGCGCATCGAGCGCTGGCTGAAATAGCGGGGAGACCATGCCGGAACTCGAACAGGCGCTTGCCGAAGTCGCCGCCGAAATGGCCGAGCGCACGGATCGCGGCGACGTCGCCACCTATATCCCGCAGCTCGGCAAGGTCGACCCGAAGAAGTTCGGCATCGCGGCGGTCACCAATGACGGCCGCGTGCTGCTTGCCGGCGACGCCGAGGAAGCCTTCTCCATCCAGAGCATTTCCAAGGTGTTCACGCTGACGCTGGCGCTCGGCAATGTCGGCGATGCGCTGTGGCAGCGCGTCGGACGCGAGACGTCGGGCAATCCGTTCAACTCGATCGTCCAGCTCGAGCATGAGAACGGCATTCCGCGCCACCCGTTCATCAATGCCGGCGCCATCGTCGTTTCGGACATATTGCTCGCCGGCCACCAGCCGCGCGAAG
>NZ_RZOT01000367.1:0-6133 GCF_003999085.1 Mesorhizobium sp. M4A.F.Ca.ET.090.04.2.1 | reverse complement strand
GGGACCGGCAGCGCGGAAAGGGCGCTCCCCTTGCCCGCCACGACCGCTGCGGCACCCCGCTTAGCGGCATCCGCCGCGTAGGCAGCGCCATCGGCCTTGCTGCCGGCGAGCGCGAAAAAGACGACGCCGGTCTTGACCGCGCGGGAATCCGAGGAAATCCCGGTGACCACCAGGTCGGGGGAAGCTGTTCCCTCGACAGGCAGGATACCGGCTAGTTCTTTTAGCTGCATCGAGTCCCGTTCATCGCAACAAAATAGCGCGCAGTTGCCGGCGCGCCCCAAGAATCACTGATAGGAAACCAGCGTTGCACCATTTTCATGGCTGAAATCTGGCTTCACGCCAAGCATGGCGGCCGAACGGCGGATAATGTTTCCCGCCATGACGCCCGCGTTCGAGGCGGCGGTCGCCCCCATGCCCGGCTTTTCCGGCTTCGGCTCGTCGGCGATCGTCAGCACGATGTATTGCGGATCATCCATCGGGAAAGCGGCGACGAAGGCGTTGAAATTCTTCTCCTTGGAGTATCGGCCATTGACGACCTTCTCCGCCGTGCCGGTCTTGCCGCCGACGCGGTAGCCCGGAACCCTAGCGCTCTTGCCCGAACCCTTCTCGGCGTTGAGCGCATAGAGATAGCGCATGCCTTCGACGGTCCTTTCGCTGACCACCTTCTTGGCCACTTCCATCGCCTGCTGCGCCGTGCGTGGCAGGAAAGTCGGTTCGATCAGAAAGCCGCCGTTCATCAGGGCGGCGCAGCCCACCGCCGTCTGCAGCGGGGTCGTGGACACGCCATGGCCGAAAGCGATCGTGATCGAATTGACCTGCTTCCACACCCTTGGCTCGGTCGGCCGCGCCACTTCCGGCAATTCCGTCTGCATCTTCTCGAGCACGCCGAGGCGATGCAGGAATTCGCGGTGCCCCTCGATGCCGACGGCCTCGGCCTCCTTCGCCGAGCCGATGTTGGAGGAATAGATGAACACCTCCGGCACCGACAGCACCCGGCCCTTGCTGTGGAAGTCGTGGATCGTCTGGCGGCCGATCCTGATCGGCCGCGTAGCGTCGAACCGGCTTTCCAGCGTCACCTTGCCGGAATCCAGCGCCATGGCGGTGGTGAAGCTCTTGAAGGTCGAGCCCATTTCATAGAGGCCGGCCGACATGCGGTTCAGCCGGTCCTTGTCCTGAGCGTTGTAGGGATTGTTCGGGTCGAAATCCGGCACCGAGGCCATCGCCATCACTTCGCCGGTCTTGACGTTGAGGACGACGGCACCCGCCGCGATCGCATGGAACCGCTCCATGCCGGTGGCCACCTCGTCGCGCACGACGTTCTGGATGCGCAGGTCGATCGACAGCCGCACCGGCTTCAGGTCTCTCGCCACAGCCAGGCCCGACGCCTGCAGGTCGGTCAGGCCCTGGTCGTCTATATACTTCTCCATGCCGGAGATGCCCTGATTGTCGATGTTGGTGAGACCGACAATGTAGGAGGAGGTTTCGCCGCTCGGATAGAAGCGGCGCTTTTCCGTGCGGAAGCCGAAACCGGGAATGCCAAGCTGCATGATATCGGCCTGCTGCTTCGGCGTCAGCTGCCGCTGCAGCCAAACGAAGCCGGCGCCGCTCTTCAGCTTGTGGTAGGTCTGCTCGTAGTCGATCTCGGGCAGCACGGTCGATAGCTTCTCGATCGCCTCGTCGGCGTCGACGATGCGGCGCGGCTCGGCAAACAGCGAGGCCGTCTTGATATCGGTCGCCAGCACCTCGCCATTGCGGTCGACGATGTCGGGCCGCGAGGCCGTCACGCGGTTCTGCGGGCCGCCCGACATGTCGGGACTCTGGAAGCCGAGGTACACAAGCCTGCCGGCGATGGCCGAATAGATGCCGAAGAACACCGCCATCGTCATCACGATGCGGGTCTTGGCCCTGCCGCCGGTCGCCTTGCGGGCGCCGTCGACCACGATCGAGCCGTCGTCATCCTGCCTTTTGCGGCGCCTCAACAGTCCTCCGAGCATCGAGAACCTGGCGATCATTGCACGATGCCTCCGGTCACGATCGGGTCCTTGGCGCCCTTGGGCCCCTTGTCGGAATTGTCGGCCATGCCGCCCAGCCGCTGCGACGAGAGGTCCTCGATGTTGACCGGCTTTGCCGGCAGATCGTCGAGGTTGACGATCTGGCGCGCATTGACCGGTTCCAGTTCGAGCTGCGACTTGTAGATTTCGGCGAGCTTCTGCAGACGCGAGGGCTGAGTGAGCAGGCTCCAGTCCGCCTTCAAAAGATCGATCGTGTCCTCCTCGTAGCGGATCTGCGCCTCGATCTTCTGCACGGAAGCCAATTGCTCCTCGGCATCGCGCTTGGTCTTGTAGGTCAGGGCCGCCGCCGAGACCATGACGGCGATCAGGACTATGTCGCTGGTACGAAACACGTGCTCACCTCTCCCCCGGCCGCTCGACGGCGGGAAGCTTTGGAAGGCCGAAAATCGAAAAATCGCCCGCGCGCGCCGGCGCTTCGGTGCGGATTGCCGCGCGCAGCCTAGCCGAGCGCGCGCGCGGATTGGCCGATATCTCCGCATCGCCTGCGGTTACACCGCCGCCGGCCTTGCGGAAGGTCTCAAGGCGGGCTTGTGCCGCAGGCATATGGCGCGAGCCGCTCGCGGCCTCAGCCCGGTCGGCGATGAAGCGCTTGACGATGCGGTCCTCCAGCGAATGGAAGGTCACCACGACGAGCCGGCCGCCGGGTTTCAGCACCCGCTCTGCCGCGAACAGCGCGCGTGCCAGTTCGCCGAGCTCGTCGTTGACGAAAATGCGCAACGCCTGGAAGACGCGGGTCGCCGGATGGATCTTGTCCTTCGGTGCGCGGCCGATATGCGTCTCGATGGCGTCGGCGAGATCGAGCGTGCGTTCGAACGGCCGCTTCTCGCGCCGGCTCTCGATCATGCGGGCAATGCGGCCGGCATGACGCTCCTCGCCTAGAAAGCCGAAGATGCGGGCAAGGTCGCCCGCCTTGAAGCTGTTGACGACATCGGCGGCGCTCAGACCCGCCTGCGCCATGCGCATGTCGAGCGGCCCGTCGGCGCGAAACGAGAAGCCGCGTTCGGCCTGGTCGAGCTGCATGGAGGAGACGCCTATGTCGAGCACCACCCCGTCGGCGCTTTCGACATGCTCGTCGAGCATCGAAAACGGCGCCTGGACAAGAGTCAGGCTGCCGCCGGATTGCTGTTCCAGCGAACGCCCAGCGGCGATGGCATCGGGATCGCGGTCGATGGCCACGACCGAGGCACCGCTTGCCAGGATGGCCCTGGTATAGCCGCCGGCGCCGAAGGTGCCGTCGACGATCAGATCGCCGGCCTTGGGCGACAGCGCCTCCAGCACTTCGGCAAGGAGGACCGGAATGTGGCGGGCCAGTCCGCCAACGGCGTTGATATCCTCGCCGTGGCCAGCCATCATTCCGGTCGCTCCCCAGGCTTCGTCCCCTGCCGAAGCTGCAACAGCCGGGCGCGCGCCTGCGCCCCATAGGCGGCAAGCCGTCCCGGCTCCCAGATCTGGAAGAAATTGCCGCGGCCGACAAAGGCCACTTCCGCCGAAATGCCGGTGTGCTCGCGGATGAAGTCGGTCATCGTTATGCGCCCGTCCTGATCCAGCTTCAGGAACGTACCATCGCCATGGCAGAAGAACGACATGTCGTCCGCCGTCTGCAGGAAGGGATCTTCCTGCGCGATGCGCTGCTCGTAGCGGTCGAGCAGGTCGAGACCGCCGACATCCATCGCCGGAAGATCCAGGCAGCGCAGCGCATAGAGCTCCGAATAGCCCCGCTTCTGAACGACGGCGCGGAAATGCGCCGGAACGGAGACCCGTCCCTTCGCATCGATCCTGCTCACCGTGTTCGACAGAAACCGGTCCATCACGCGCCACAGCCGCTTCCGCCGCCGCACCCCTTTCCATCATCCCGTCCGCGCCGCCGCAGCGCGTCCCTTCCCGAAATTCTGCTTCGTTCAACGAGGCGAAAGCTCGCAAACGCGCAGCCCCAGCGGCTGCCCGATTGGCGTACGCTTCACCCTGACACGGAACGAAGGCTTTGGTATCGGAATGGGATATCATGGGGTACTATGGGCGTCAACGGGAGCGAGCTTCACAAACGCGCTCGCCACAACCAGAAAGAGCAGCCTGACGGCACGTCTGATCTTTATCGTCCATTAAGCCTAACGAAGCGTTTAGAGGGCTGTGGCCCAAGGGACGCGGCTTGCTGCGGACCGCGCCCACGCATAGCGTCGCGCCAATGCTCCGCTGCCTTTGGCGGCCAACAGGAGGTGAATGGTCGATGTCCGAAACGGCGAAGTCACGTGCCGCCGCACTTGCCCACTTGCGCAGCCGCGATTTCGCCAAGGGCGATCCGATCCCCTTGCCGCTGACCATGGCTTCGATCTTCCACACACCTGGCGAAGAAGCGGGCTTCGACCAGTATGGCCGCTACGACAATCCGACCTGGCGCGCCGTCGAACATGCGCTCGGTCATCTGGAAGACGCGCAATGCCTCGCCTTCCCGTCGGGGATGGGCGCGATCTCGTCGGTGTTTTTCGCGCTGCTGAAATCCGGCGACCGCGTCCTTCTGCCTGCCGACGGCTATCACGCCACGCGCGCGCTGGCGGAACGCTTCCTGAAGCCGTTCGGCGTCGCCTGCGACACCAGGCCGACCCCAACCTTTCTCGACGGAGGGTTCGACGGCTACCAGCTTGTCTTCGTCGAAAGCCCGTCTAACCCGCGGCTGGACATTTGCGACATCGCCGCAGTCGCCAACGCTGTCCATGCGCGAGGCGCGCTCCTCGTCGTCGACAACACGACGATGACGCCCTACGGCCAGCGCCCGCTCGACCTCGGCGCCGATATCGTCGTCTCCGCCGACACCAAGGCGGTGAACGGCCACTCCGACGTGCTGTTTGGCCATGTCGCGAGCCGCAATCCAGATATCGTCGCCAAGGTAAGGGACTGGCGCGAGACGGCCGGCGGCATTCCCGGGCCGTTCGAGGCCTGGCTGGTGCATCGCGGCCTCGAGACGCTGGAGGTGCGCTTCGACCGCATGTGCGCCTCGGCAGAGGTGATCGCCAGGCGGCTGAGACAGCATCCGGCGGTCAGCGACCTGCGTTTTCCCGGCTTGGACGGCGATCCCTCGCACAATCTGGCGCGCGCGCAGATGGATCGCTTCGGCTTCCTGATCTCGTTCGACCTGGCCTCCGAGCAGAAGGCCGAGGATTTCATCGACAACTGCACCCTGATGCAGGCGGCAACCTCTTTCGGCGGCGTCCACACCTCGGCCGAACGGCGATCAAAAAGGGGCGACGCCGTGCCCCCGGGCTTCGTGCGCCTGTCCATTGGCTGCGAGCCGGTGGAAGAGCTTTGGCAAGCGATCGAGGCATCGCTCGACCGCCTTGGTGGTTGAATCAGAGCGCACGCCGGACGGCGCAGCCCACTGATATCAAATGGATTTCACGGCGATATCGCGGAGAAAAATTGCCAGCTGGCCTATAAGCCGGGTTCTGTATGGCCCCCGCGCCTTGCGGCACGGGAACGCGGCGGCCATTCATCTTGGGCGCATGTTGCCATGCGCCTCACGCAACCTACCCGGGCGGTGGGCCGGAAACAGCCCTCGAAGGTTTCCCCTCGCACCGCCCCTATTCGGTCTTGCTCCCGGTGGGGTTTACCATGCCGCTCCTGTTGCCAGTCGCGCGGTGGGCTCTTACCCCACCCTTTCACCCTTGCCCCGGATCCGGCAGAGCCGAACGCCGCGGCGGTTTGCTTTCTGTGGCACTTTCCCTGGGGTCGCCCCCGCCGGCCATTAACCGGCACCGTGTCTCCATGGAGCCCGGACTTTCCTCACCCGCAGCCTTTCGGCTTCGCGGGTGCGGCCGCCCGGCCAGCTGGCAGAGCGTATAAAGGGGTTCGCGCCTGAAAACGCAAACGAAAAAGGCGGTTACCCCAGCTTCATCATGCCGGCGAACCGAGCGCCGCCATCTGCACCTTGACCTTGCTGCAATAGGCGGCCGACACCGGGTTCATCCGAGTCGCGGCGTGGCCGGCATTGTATTTCAGGATCGTGCCGCAGGTGGTGCCGCCGCCGAGGCCGCGCGCCATGGCCAGGTATTTCATGCCGTACTTGATGT
>NZ_RZOT01000366.1:0-6151 GCF_003999085.1 Mesorhizobium sp. M4A.F.Ca.ET.090.04.2.1 | reverse complement strand
TGACGACAGGTTCCGAGCCGTCGGCGGTGACGATCAGCGACGGCACCGGGCGGCCGAGATAGTCGCGGACCTCGGCGATGGTCGCGGTGCCGAGGTCGCCGCCGTCGAGATGCTGGTCGGCAATGACGATGTCGGGCACCCAGTCGGTGTCGCCGAGGAGATCGAGCGCATCGTCGGTCGAGGTCGCGGCGCGCACCTGGCACTGCCAGCGTTCGAGCAGGAAGGTCATCGCCTGCAGTACGTCGGCATCGTTCTCGACCAGCAAAACCTTGGTGCCGAACAGGCCGTAGCCGCGCGGCCGCTCCAGATCCGCCGTGCTGACGATCGCGTCGGCCGCGGCCCCCATGCCGACCGGAACGTCGATGTGGAAGATGGTGCCACGGCCGAGCTTCGACGAGAACGTCACGGGATGGCCGAGCGCCGCCGCCATGCGGCGTACGATGGCGAGGCCCAGTCCCAGCCCGCCGCCGGAAAGCCCGGTGTCGGTGAGCGCCGTGCTACCACGATGGAACTCCTCGAACACCGCCTCGCGCTGGTCGTCGGCGATGCCGCAGCCGGTGTCGGCGACGTCTATGCGGATGATATCGCCGCGATGCCTGGTGCCGACCAGCACGCCGCCGGAGCGGGTATAGCGCAGCGCATTGGACAGGATGTTCTGCAGGATGCGGCGCAACAGCGTGCGGTCGGAGCGCACCAGGACATGGACCGGCCGGAATTTCAGCGACAAGCCCTTCTTCTCCGCCTCCGGCAGGAAGTCCGAACGCAGCGAGGAAAACAGCGCCTCCAGGCTGACATCGCCGATCTCGGGCTGCACCACGCCGGCGTCGAGCTTGGAGATATCGAGCAGCGTGCGCAGTAGGTCCTCCATGGTCTCCAGCGAGCGCTCGACCTGGCGCACAAGCTTCTTGCCTTCCTCGCTGGTCTGCACTTCGGCCAGCGCCGAGACGGAGAGATGGGCGGCGTTCAGCGGCTGCAGCACGTCGTGGCTGGCGGCGGCCAGGAACCTGGTCTTGGAAAGGTTCGCCAGCTCGGCGGTTTCCTTGGCGGCGATGAGGTCGATGTTGGTCTGCTCGAGCCGGCGCAGGGTTGAGTGCAGCTCCTCGGTGCGGTTGCGCACCCGGTTCTCCAGCGAGATCGCGGTCTGGAACAGCGAGAAGGCATTGCCCTGCTGGTCCATCGAGCGCTCGACGCGGCTGACGAGGGCGGCGTTGATCTTCTTCAGCTTTTCGAGGTCGTTGATATCCCGGAGCGGCATGGGGCGGCCCGCGCGCTATTCGGCGGCCAGGCGATCGCCGAAGGCGATGCCGGTGAAGGTCTGGTTGAGGTGCATCGAGCGGTACTGTTCGCCGTAGGTGCCAAAACCGATGACGTTGTTGACGCGGTAGAGTTCGGAAATATCCCTGAACACCTGGCGGTTGCGCGCGTCGAGCCGCCGCAGCACGCAGTCGAAGCCGAGGATCATGTCGATGCCGCCCAGCCGCTCCCGGACGTCGCTGAGCGCGGCGCGCGTCGCCTCCACCATGTTCTTCGGCTGGGCGATGGAGAGCACGACGCCGTCGTCGATGGCGCAGAAGAAGGAGAGCGAGCCGTCGGCATGCATCCTCTGGATCGAGCGGCAGTAATATTCGCCGCGCACCTTCACCACCACCGGATGCGAGGCGAAGCTCAGCGGCGTCAGCGTATGCGGCAGGATCCCCACCGAGGCGGCATATTCCTCGGCGGCGTTGACGGCGTTGAATTCGCGCACGATGCGGTGATCGGGGTCGGAAGCGGTCACCACCAGCTTCTCGTCGGTGGGGATGAAATTGTCGGTCTTGAAGACGTGGAAGGGGATTTCGGTGGCGATCAGCATGATGATGGCGCTGTCGGAGGTGACCTTGCCGTTCGAGATCAGCGTGGTGGTCTCGAATTTGAGATCGTCGCCCGCCGAGCCGCCGATCAGCGGAATGCCGTCGAGCCCCCAATGGATGGCCGACGTCACTGCCTCCTCGGCATAGGACAGCCCGTCGATGAAGCAGAGCGCGAAGGTATCCTTGGCCCGTTCGTGCCCGACGCGGCCGCGCAGCGAGCGCCTGAGCGCCGCCACCTCGCCGGTGATCCTGTCCATGCCCGAGGAAGAGAGATTGTCGACCATGATGCTGGCCGTCGCGAACGAGGCGGAAGGCAGGAGCAGGGCAAGGATGTGGCCTTCCTCGAGGCCTTGCGGCGTGATTTCGCCTGCGGTCGAGCAGCCGGCATAGGCAAGCGCCGGCGCATGCTCCGTCAGCGCTTCCGACAGCACCCCCGCATCGACCAGGCTTTGGGAGAAGAACAGCAGCGCGAAGCCGGCGTCGATCGCCGCGGATTCCGCCGCGACCGCACGGGCAAAGGCGCCGGCGTCGGGCTCATCCGTGGTGAGCGCCGAGAGGCCGCATGCATAGCGCGTGCGCGAACTGGCCAGCTGCCTTCTCCTGCGTTTTCCTCCGACGTGTTTTTGTGCGCGTCGGGCGCGCGGCGTCGAAGGCATTGTTGTCTTCAAGGGGAGGCTTCGGCAATGGGCCGCCCCCCTCCGGCGTGACCGAAAGTACAATATGCGCCGTTTCGGGCGAACTGCATTCTCGCGCCGTGGAGGGGCTCGGTGTACTTTTTCCCGCATTTCTGTGCGGCATCAAGCAAACAGCCGGCGCGCCGGGAGGAAACGGCGCCAGGACACCAAGGCAAAAAATACCCAGGGAGGTTTCATGTCGGACATATCGTTGACGGTGAACGGCAAACGGGTCAGCGGCGCCGTCGAGGACCGCACGCTTCTGGTTCATTTCCTGCGGGAGGTTCTCGGCCTCACCGGGACGCATGTCGGCTGCGACACATCGCAATGCGGCGCCTGCATAGTGCATCTCGATGGCAGGGCGGTGAAGTCCTGCTCGATGCTGGCGGCGCAGGCCGCGGGGTCGAGCGTGGTGACGATCGAGGGGCTCGCCAACGGCGCCGACCTGCACCCGGTGCAGGCCGCGTTCAAGGAGCATCACGGTCTGCAATGCGGCTTCTGCACGCCGGGCATGATCATGACGGCGACCGACATGATCGCGCGCCATCCGGAAGGCCTCGACGAGGCCACGGTGCGCGCCGAGCTCGAAGGCAATATCTGCCGCTGCACCGGCTACCACAACATCGTGAAGGCGATCCTCGCCGCCTCGAAGGCGATGTCGAAGGGCGCCAAGGGCAAGGCGAAACAAGCTGCTTGATAGGGGAGTAAGGGAGTAGGGCAGTAAGGGAGTAGGTGAGTACGCCGTACCGAACCCGCTGCCGATTTCCCTACTGCCTTACTCCCTTACTGACCTACTCCCCTAAATTCCGGAGGAATTGCTAATGGGCATTGAAGGTGTTGGCGCCCGGGTGGCGCGCAAGGAAGACAAGCGGTTCATCACCGGCGCCGGCCGCTATGTCGACGACATGGTGGTTCCCGGCATGAAGCATGCCGCGTTCGTGCGCAGCCCGCACGCGCATGCGCAGATAAAGAAGATCGACGTCAAGAAGGCGCAAGCCATGCCGGGCGTCATCGGCGTCCTGACCGGCAAGGAGCTCAAGGCCGACGGCATCGGCAACCTCATCTGCGGCTGGATGATCCATTCCAAGGACGGCACGCCGATGAAGATGGGCGCATGGTCGCCGCTGGCCGTCGACAAGGTCCGCTATGTCGGCGATGCGGTCGTCATCGTGGTGGCCGAAACCAAGGGCCAGGCGCGAGACGCGGCCGAAGCTGTCGAGATCAGCTACAAGGAACTGAAGGCGGTGGTCGACGCGACCAAGGCGCTGGAGAAAGGCGCGTCGCAGATCCATACCGAAGCCGAGAACAACCTGATCTTCGACTGGGAGATCGGCGACGCCAAGGCGGTCGACGCGGCGATCAAGGGCGCGGCGCACGTCACCCGCATGAAGATCGTCAACAACCGGCTGGTGCCCAACGCGATGGAGCCCAGGGCAGCGCTTGGCCACTACGACAAGGCCGAGGATCACTACACCTGCTGGACGACATCGCAGAACCCGCATGTCGCGCGGCTGGTGATGAGCGCCTTCTACAACATCGCGCCGGAGAACAAATTGCGCGTCATCGCCCCCGATGTCGGCGGCGGCTTCGGCTCGAAGATCTACATCTACCCGGAAGAGATCGTCTGCCTGTGGGCCTCGAAGAAGACCGGCGTGCCGGTGAAATGGGTCGCCGACCGCACCGAGAGCTTCCTTTCGGATGCGCATGGCCGCGACCATGTCTCGACGGTGGAGATGGCCTTCGACAGGAACAACCGCATCACCGGCCTCAAGGTCGACACGATCGCCAATCTTGGCGCCTACATGTCGCTGTTCTCGTCCTGCGTGCCGACCTATCTCTATGCCACGCTGTTGTCGGGCCAGTACGACATCCCGGCGATCCACGCCAACGTTCGCACCGTCTACACCAACACGGCGCCCGTCGATGCCTATCGCGGGGCAGGGCGGCCGGAAGCGACCTATCTGCTGGAGCGCACGATGGAGACCGCCGCGCGCGAGCTCGGCGTGTCGCCGGCGGAGCTTCGACGCGCGAACTTCATCACATCCTTCCCGCACCAGACACCGGTGATCATGAACTATGACGCCGGCGACTATGGAGCCTCGCTCGACGCGGCGATGAAGGCATCGGACTATGTGGGCTTTGCCAAGCGTAAGGCCGCAGCCGCCAAGCAAGGCAAGCTGCGCGGCATCGGCATGAGCTGCTATATCGAGGCCTGCGGCATCGCGCCGTCGGCGGCGGTCGGCTCGCTCGGCGCCGGCGTCGGCCTGTGGGAATCAGCCGAGGTGCGCGTCAACGCCGTCGGCACGATTGAGGTGCTGACCGGCTCGCACAGCCATGGCCAGGGCCATGAGACGACCTTCGCGCAACTGGTCAACCAGCGCTTCGGGGTGCCGATCGACAGCGTGTCGATCGTCCATGGCGACACCGACAAGGTGCAGATGGGCATGGGCACCTACGGCTCGCGCTCGGGCGCAGTCGGCATGTCGGCGATCTCCAAGGCGCTCGACAAGGTCGAGGCCAAGGCGAAGAAGATCGCCGCGCATCTGCTCGAGGCCGACGAGAGCGACATCGTCATCGAAAACGGCGCGTTGAAGGTCGCCGGTACCGACAAGAACGTGCCGTGGTTCCAGATGGCGCTCGCCGCCTACACCGCCCACAATCTGCCGGCAGGCATGGAACCGGGCCTCAAGGAGACGGCGTTCTACGATCCGGCCAATTTCACCTTCCCGGCCGGCTGCTACATTTGCGAGGTCGAGATCGATCCGGAGACCGGGTCGACCGAGATCGTCCAGTTCGTGGCCGCCGACGATTTCGGCAACATCATCAACCCGATGATCGTCGAGGGCCAGGTGCATGGCGGCATCGCCCAGGGCGTCGGCCAGGCGCTGCTGGAAGGCGCCTACTACGACGCCAGCGGTCAATTGCTGACGGCGAGTTATATGGATTATACGATGCCCCGCGCGGACGACCTGCCGTCGTTCAAGGTCTCGACCTCGAACACGCCCTGCCCGAGCAATCCGCTGGGCATCAAGGGCTGCGGCGAGGCCGGTGCCATCGGCTCACCGCCGGCAGTGATCAATGCCATCACCGACGCCATCGGCATCGCCGACATCGCCATGCCGGCATCGCCCTCCACGGTGTGGACCGCGATCCGTTCGAAGACCAAGCACTGAGGGAGGGAGCAAGCATGTATTCGGTCAACTATCACCGCGCCGCCTCGGTTGCCGAGGCCGCCAAGCTGCTGAAGAACGGCGATGCCAAGCTCCTGTCGGGCGGCATGACGCTGATCCCCGCCATGAAGACGCGGCTCGCCGCGCCCTCCGACCTCGTCGACGTGTCGCGGCTGAAGGACCTTCAGGGCGTCAAGGTGTCGGGCAAGACGGTGACCATCGGCGCCGCCACCACGCACCATGATGTCGCCAATGACGAGAAGCTGAGGAAGGCCTGCCCGGCGCTCGCCCATTTGGCCTCGCTGATCGGCGACCCGGCCGTGCGCCACAGAGGCACCATCGGCGGTTCGATCGCCAACAACGATCCGGCGGCCGACTATCCGGCGGCACTGCTGGCGCTGGGGGCCACGATCGTGACCAACAAACGCGAGATCGCCGCCGACAAGTTCTTCAAGGG
>NZ_RZOT01000365.1:0-6181 GCF_003999085.1 Mesorhizobium sp. M4A.F.Ca.ET.090.04.2.1 | reverse complement strand
CCAAAAGACTGGGCGACGCGGTTGCGGCGGCGATCGCGCAGGGCACGCCGGTCGGCGCGACCGGATCTCGGCTGCTGCGCGGCAACGCGCCGGAACACGAGGCACTGGAGGCGGACGCGGCAGCGTTCTTCAGAGCCGACCGCGCGCTGTTCTTCGGCAGCGGCTACATCGCCAACTTCGCCCTGCTCACCGCCCTGCCGCAGAAGGGTGACCTTTTGGTCCTCGACGAATTGGCTCATGCCAGCATGCATGAGGGGGCCCGCGCTGGCCGCGCCGAGTTCAAGCTCGCCGTGCACAACGACGTCGATGCTTTCGAGGATGCAATCACGCGCTGGCGCGCCGAAGGCGGCACCGGGCGCGTCTGGATCGTGGTCGAAAGCCTCTACAGCATGGATGGCGACCGCGCGCCGATGGAGGACCTGGTCGCGCTTGCCGACCGGCACGAGGCCTTCATCGTCGTCGATGAGGCGCATGCCACCGGCGTCTGGGGGCCAGACGGCCGCGGCCTTGCCGCCGCTTTCGAGGGCCGCGACAACATCGTCGCGCTCCACACATGCGGCAAGGCGCTCGGCGCGGCCGGTGCGCTCGTCACCGGGCCGGAACTGCTGTGCGACTATCTCGTCAACCGCTGTCGGCCATTCATCTACTCCACCGCGCCATCGCCGCTGATGGCCGTGGCAGCGCGCGAGGCGATTGCCATGCTGTCCGACGAGCCCCAACGCCGTGCCCAGTTGCAGGAGCGCGTTGCCTTCGCGGGCCGCCAATTGGCCGAGCGCTGCGGCGTAGCCCCCAGCGGCTCGCAGATCCAGCCCTTCGTCATCGGCGACAACGGGCGCACCATGGCGGTGGCGGCGGCGCTGCAGGCGCGCAGTTTCGACATTCGCGGCATTCGTCCGCCGACCGTCCCCGAGGGCACATCGCGCCTGCGCATTTCGCTGACGCTGAATGTCGACGAGGCCGACATTTCGGCCATGGTCGAGGCGCTCTTCGAGGTGTTGGCGGCGGCATGACCAAGCGCATCGTCATCACCGGAACAGATACCGGGATCGGCAAAACGGTGTTTTCGGCCGGGCTCGCCTGCCTGCTCGACGGCTTCTACTGGAAGCCGGTGCAATCGGGCCTCGACGAGGAGACCGACAGCCAGGTCGTGGAACGGCTCGCCGGCTTGCCGCCGGGGCGCGTGCTGCCCGAAGTGTATCGCCTGAAGGAGCCGCTATCGCCGCATCGTTCAGCCGAACTCGACGGCGTCGCGATAGACGCCGCAGAGCTGTCGCTTCCGGACTTGCCGGGCCCGCTCGTCATCGAAGGCGCCGGGGGACTGATGGTGCCGCTCAACCGGCGCACTAAATTCATCGACATCTTCGCGCAGTGGCGAGTGCCGGTCATCCTGTGCGCCCGTACCAAGCTCGGCACGATCAACCACACCCTCCTGTCGATCGAGGCGCTCAGGGCCCGATCCATCCCGCTCATCGGCATTGCCTTCATCGGCGATGAGGTGGCCGACACGCAGAGAACAATCGTGGAATTCAGCGGCGTGCGCCAGCTTGGCAGGCTGCCGCTGCTCGATCCGCTGACGAGTGAGAATCTAAGGGAGGCGATGATTACCGGCTTCGACCTCACAGCGATTGCGGGAGGCGAATGATGCCGCAGTCCGATGTGTGGCATCCCTTCACCCAGCACGCGCTCGAGCCCGCCATCCCCGAAATCGTCCGGACGGAAGGCGCCTACCTCTACAAGGCCGACGGCACGTGCATCCTGGATGCCATTTCCTCCTGGTGGGTCGTCACCCACGGCCACCGCCATCCCCGCATCATCAAGGCCATCGAGACGACCGCGGCGAGCCTCGACCAGATCATCTTCGCTGGCTTCACCCACGAGCCGGCCGAACGCCTGGCCAGGGCGCTTGTCGGCCTCGCTCCGGCCGGCCTCGAACGGGTGTTCTATTCCGACAGCGGCTCGACCTCCGTCGAGGTCGCGCTGAAGATGGCACTCGGCTACTTCCGCAATATCGACGCGCCGCGCTCGCGCATCGTCGTCATGGAGCACAGCTATCATGGCGACACCATCGGCACGATGAGCGTCGGCGCTCGCGGCGTGTTCAACGCTGCCTACGAGCCCCTGTTGTTCGAGGTCGACACCATCCCCTTCCCGGCTGCCGGGCGCGAGCAGGAGACGCTCGATCGGTTCGAGGCAGTCTCCCGCGACCGGCACGCAGCCGCGCTGATCGTCGAGCCGCTGGTGCTCGGCGCCGGCGGCATGCTGATGTATCCGGCATGGGTTCTGGCCGAGTTGAAGAAGATCGCCGAGGCCTCTGGCACGCTGCTGATCGCCGACGAGGTGATGACCGGCTGGGGCCGCACCGGAACCATGTTCGCCTGCGAGCAGGCATCAATCTCACCGGACATTCTGTGCACCTCGAAAGGGCTGACGGGCGGCGCAATCCCGCTGGCGGCGACGATTGCCACCGATGCCATCTTCCAGGCCCATTATTCCGAGGACCGGAAGAAGACATTCTTCCACTCGAGTTCCTACACTGCCAATCCGATGGCCTGCGCGGCCGCACTCGCCAATGTCGAGATCTGGCGTGACGAACCGGTGGCCGAGCGGGTCGCGGCCCTGAGTGCAAGACAGGCCGCAGGGCTTCATCGTTTTCGTGACAATCCTTTTTTCACCGACAGCCGCGCAACCGGGACGATCGCGGCTCTCGATCTGCGCACCGGCTCCGCCGGCTATCTGGCCGAGATCGGGCCGAAGCTGCGCGCTTTCTTCCTCGAGCGCGGGCTGCTGGTGCGTCCGCTCGGCAATGTCCTCTATCTTCTGCCGCCCTATTGCATCACCGGCGAAGAACTCGACGGTCTCTATGACGCCATCGAGGAGGCCGGGGAACGCTTCGGCGCTAAGCCATGAGCAGGTCGTCGCGCCTTCTCGGGTTCGGCCATCATGCGCCGGCGCGCAGGGTCGAGAATCAGGAGATCGAAGATCGTCTCGGGCTCGAGCCCGGCTGGATCGAGCGGCGCACCGGGATACGGTCGCGCTTCTGGGCAACCGACGACGACACACTGTCGGGCCTTGCCGCGCAAGCCGGCGACATGGCGCTGACGAATGCCGGCATCGACCGCGGCGACATCGGTCTTCTGTTGCTTGCCACCTCGACGCCTGATCACCTCCTGCCGCCCAGCGCGCCGCTGGTCGCGCATCGGTTGGGACTGAGCCGCGCCGGCGCGATCGATCTGACCGGCGCCTGCGCCGGCTTCATCTATGCGCTTATGTTTGCCGATGGCTTCACCCGCCTGCACGGCAAAGCCGCCATCGTCATTGCCGCGAACATCCTTAGCCGCCGCATCAACCCGGCCGAGCGCGCCAGCGCGGTTTTGTTCGCCGATGCCGCCGGCGCCGTGGTGATCGGGCCCGGCGATGAACCGGATCGGGGCATTCTCGGCGCATCGGTTGATTCCGATGGATCGCGCTACGGGCTGATCCAGATTCCGGCGGGCGGAAGCAACAAGCCCTTCCACGCCGACCTCGATCTCGCTGAGACCCGGATGACGATCACCGACGGCCGCGAAGTGTTCGCCAAGGCGGTCGAGATGATGACCGCCTGCTCGCGGGAGGCGCTCACTGCTGCCCGCATGCGACCGCAAGACATCGACCGGTTCGCACCGCATCAGGCCAACGTCCGCATCTTCGATGCCGTCGGGCGAAACCTCGGTATCGATGATCGTGCGATCGTCAAGACGATCGTCGAATACGGCAATTCCTCCGCCGCGACGATCCCGCTCTCGCTGTCGCTCGCGCATCGGAAGCAGCCGTTTAGGCCAGGCGAAAAGGTTCTCCTGGCGGCGGCAGGTGCGGGTCTCAGCGGCGGCGCCCTGGTGGTCGGGATCTAGCCGGGTAGCGGTGCTGACGGGACAGACTGACTGTATGAGATGACTGGCCGAACACGGCTTGACAAAGTGGCGCCCGCCCGTCCAACCTGAGGCATTCACCAGGGGAGTCCCGGCAAGGGGCTGAGATACTGCTGGCTTTCGCGGCGCAGTGACCCGTTGAACCTGATCCAGTTCATACTGGCGTAGGGACGGTGCAAGCGCTTCGCGGGAGTCTATGCCCGAGGTCCTGTTTCGGCAGGGCGACCAAAGCGTCTTTTCATCCTTCCGGCACAGAACTGGGTCTCCAATGCATGAGCAAAGGAGCCTCAAGATGAATGCCCTCACCCCCACCGTGTCGACGGGACCGCTGCCCGCCTCACGCAAGATCCACAAGCAAGGCAGCCTCCACCCGCGGATCAGGGTGCCGATGCGCGAGATCGCCGTCCATCCGACCGCCGGCGAGCCGCCGGTGACGGTCTATGACTCCTCCGGCCCCTATACCAACCCTGCGATCGAAACGGACATCGAAAGGGGCCTCGCCCGGCCTCGGCAGGACTGGATCGCGGCGCGCGGAGATGTCGAGGCCTATGACGGCCGCCACGTGCGGCCGGAAGACAACGGGTTCGCGACGGGCGAGCGCCTGACGCCGGAATTTCCGGTCCGCAATCGGCCGCTGCGGGCCAAGGCCGGCAAGGCGGTGACCCAGCTTGCCTATGCGCGCGCCGGCATCATCACGCCCGAGATGGAGTTCGTCGCGATCCGCGAGAATCTGGGCCGCGAGGCCCTGCGCGGCAAGCTTAAGCGCGACGGCGAAGCCTTCGGCGCGGCGATCCCCGACTTCGTCACGCCGGAATTCGTGCGCGACGAAGTGGCGCGCGGACGGGCGATCATTCCCGCCAACATCAATCATCCCGAGAGCGAGCCGATGATCATTGGCCGCAATTTCCTGGTCAAGATCAACGCCAATATCGGCAACTCCGCCGTCACCTCGTCGATGGCCGAAGAGGTCGAGAAGATGGTGTGGGCGATCCGCTGGGGCGCCGACACGGTGATGGATCTTTCCACGGGCCGCAACATCCACAACATTCGCGAATGGATCGTGCGCAATGCGCCGGTGCCGATCGGCACGGTGCCGCTTTACCAGGCGCTGGAAAAGGTGGGCGGCATCGCCGAGGACCTGACCTGGGAGGTGTATCGCGACACGCTGATCGAGCAGGCCGAGCAGGGCGTCGACTATTTCACCATCCACGCCGGCGTGCGGCTGCACTATATCCCGCTGACCGTCGACCGGGTGACCGGGATCGTCTCGCGCGGCGGCTCGATCATGGCCAAATGGTGCCTGCACCATCACCGGGAGAGCTTCCTCTACGAACACTTCGCCGAGATCTGCGACATCTGTCGCGCCTACGACGTGTCCTTCTCGCTCGGCGACGGGCTTCGTCCGGGCTCGATCGCCGACGCCAACGACGCCGCGCAGTTCGCCGAGCTGGAAACGCTAGGCGAGCTGACTCAGATCGCCTGGGCCAAGGACTGCCAGGTGATGATCGAGGGGCCCGGTCATGTGCCGATGCACAAGATCAAGCAGAACATGGACAAGCAGCTCGCCGTCTGCGGCGAGGCGCCGTTCTATACGCTGGGGCCGCTGACGACTGACATCGCGCCGGGCTACGATCACATCACCTCCGGCATAGGTGCTGCCATGATCGGCTGGTTCGGCACGGCAATGCTCTGCTACGTCACGCCGAAGGAACATCTCGGCCTGCCCGACCGCAACGACGTCAAGACCGGCGTGATCACCTATAAGATCGCTGCGCATGCCGCGGATCTCGCCAAGGGCCATCCGGCGGCGAAGGTCAGGGACGATGCCCTTTCCCGCGCGCGGTTCGAGTTCCGCTGGGAAGACCAGTTCAACCTGTCGCTCGACCCCGAAACGGCGCGCTCGTTCCACGACGAGACCTTGCCCAAGGAGGCGCACAAGCTGGCGCATTTCTGCTCGATGTGCGGGCCGAAATTCTGCTCCATGCGCATTTCCCACGACATCCGCGCCGAGGCGCAGAAAGAGGGCATGGCGGCGATGGCGGCGAAATATCGCGAAGGCGGCGATCTCTACGTGCCGGCGGACGAGATCGGCGCACCGCCCATACCACAGGGGCGTGAGCGGTCATGAAGGTGCTGGTCAGAGGGGCCGGCGTCGCCGGCCTCACCGCCGCCTTCGAGCTCGCCATCCGCGGCGCGACGGTGACGGTTGCGGAGACAAGGCGCGGCCTTGGCGGCAATGCGTCCTGGTTCGCCGGCGGCATGCTGGCGCCCTGGTG
>NZ_RZOT01000364.1:0-6222 GCF_003999085.1 Mesorhizobium sp. M4A.F.Ca.ET.090.04.2.1 | reverse complement strand
GGCATGGCTGGCGAGCTGCATGGTCACGCGCGCCGTCAGCCCGACCGGCTGGCCGCGCAGCTCGATCTCGCCGACATGCGCCCCTTGCGCGCTCGCCACGCCGATCTGCTGCGCCGCCTCGCGCAGCGCCGCCGCGCAGCGCACGGCGCGCGCCGGCCCGTCGAAGCGCGAGACCATCAACTCGCCATGCGTGCCGGCGGTGCGCCCGCCATGGCGGCCGACCAGCAGCCGCCAGGTTTCCTGGAAGCGCTGGCTGCGCTCGCTCCACATGCGGTCGCCGAGCTTGGCTGTGTCGTAGATGCGCGTCACCAGCAGTGCGGCGAGCACGCGCTCGGTGTCGGCCACCGCCGGTTCCCCGGTCAGAAACTCCTCGATCAGGTCGGCCACGCGGTCGACGTCGCCGGTCCACACCGGATGGTCGCGCCCGGCGATCTCAACCAGCCGAGCGCCGGGGATCTTGCGGGCAAGGAAGCGACTCGCGTCGGGGTCGACCCGCACATCGTTGCGGCGATGGATCAGGAGCGTCGGCGCGCTGATCGTGCTGAGGATGCCGCGCACGTCGACGCCGGCATTCATGCGCGCCAGCGCTGCGGCCGCCGTCGGGCTCGCCGACAGCCGCTCGAACCGCGCCCACCATTGCGAAAAATGCGGGTCGTCGACCCGGCCCGGCGCGAAATTGGGCAGCGTGGCGCCGGTCCCCCACGCCGTTTCCGTCGTCGCGATGAAGGCCTCGAGACGCTCTGGCGGCATCACCCATCTGTGGAAATTCGCATAGCCGCCATAAAGCACCAGCGACCGTGTCCGCTCAGGATAGGTGGCCGCGAACAGCATCGCCATCGGCGCTCCTTCCGAGGCGCCGAGGATCGCCGCGCGGCCGCTGCCGGCGGCATCCATCACCGCGCGCACGTCGTCCATGCGGGTTTCCAGGCTGGGCAGGTGGCGGCTGTCGACGCGGTCGGAGAGGCCGGTGCCGCGCTTGTCGAACAGGATCAGCCGCGAGAAGGCCGAAAGTCTTTTCAGCAGACGGCTGTAGCCCTCATCCTCCCACTGCAGGTCGAGGTTGGAGATGAAGCCCGGCACGAAGACGAGATCGAACGAGCCCTGGCCGACCACCTGATAGGCGATCCGCACATCGCCGCTACGGGCGTACCGGGTCTCGATCGGCCTCACGCAACACCCCGCCGGCCAGACGATTTCTTGTCGTCGACCATAGCAGAGCTATGCCGTCCGCGGCAGACAAACTTTAGAGAGCTAAAATATAAGGCCTATGGTGAACGGGAGCGACGGCCGCGTTACTTGTGCAAGGCACCGTTCTCGCCTTGCGCAGGCCCGGTGTAACCGATGCTCGTGTCGGCCTGTTCGGACGTCTTGGGCCGCTTGATCTTTGCCGAGGCGGCCACCACTAGCTCGTTGAACGTCTCGGTGCCGTTGTCGAGCATCTCGAACAGCTGCCGCCGCATCCTCGGTTCCCAGAACTTGTTGATGTGCTCGGCGACGCCGGTGATGCCTTCCTCGCGCGGCTTGGAATCGAAGAAGGTTGCGATCTGGTTGGCCATGCGCACCAGCTTTTCCCTGGTGCTGGTGATGTGATCTTCGTCATGCGACATGCTTGGCAACTCCGGAAACCACCCGGTCTGGGTGGGTGAAAATATCGAAATCTTCGCCGCGCACCAGCGCCACCAACGTCATGCCGGCGGCCTCGGCCGTGCGGATGGCAAGTGCCGTCGGCGCCGAAACGGCGATGATGATGGCCGCACCGATTGCCGCCGTCTTCTGCACCATCTCCACCGAGACCCGCGAGGTCACGACGACGGCGCCCGTCGAACCGTCGATGCCGGCCCTGGCCAGCGCGCCGGCCAGCTTGTCCAGTGCGTTGTGACGGCCGACATCCTCGCGCGCCATGACGATGCCCTTGCCCGGCACGTAGAAGCCGGCGGCGTGCACCGCGCCGGTCTCGGTATGCAACGGCTGCACCTTCGACAGGCGCTTGACCGAGCGGGTGATGTCCTCGGCCTCAAGCGTAAGCTTCGACGAACCGACCGCGTCGACCGAGCGCATCGCTTCCTCGATCGATTCGATGCCGCACAAGCCGCAGCCGACCGGTCCGGCAAGCCTGCGACGCCGCGCCTGGAAGCGCGTGTTGGCCTTGTCCTTCAGCCGGATCTGGATGTCGATGCCGGCGCCGAGATCCTCGACCTCGATCGCCTCGATCTCTGCCGGGTCGGCAACGATGCCCTCGGTCAGCGAGAAGCCGAGCGCGAAATCCTCGAAATCGGCGGGGCTCGCCATCATCACCGCATGCGTGGTGCCGGCATAGGAGAATGCCACCGGTGTCTCCTCCGGCACCATCCGGTTCGCAGCCGCAGTGCCGCCGGCGCGACGCGCGAGACGAGAGATTTGGGTTATAGCGGGTCGGCTTGTCACTATCTCATCCAACCAGACTTCAACTCCGGGAACTTCTGCCCAATTTCTTCAAACGCCGGCATAAAGCCATTGCCTAATATTAATCCAACCATAAGGCGGAGGCTCGAAAATTCGGCACTTGTTACTTGGCTTTGAATTTCAATAAGGTAGTCGTTGAGTTCGTTGCTTTGCCGGCTGCACAGTTCGAGGAGTTTGTTGTGAGCTTCTTTGCTGGTCACCAAAAACTCCTCCCGTAGTAGTGATCGAAATCCTCTTCTTAATGGAGAGGGCTGGAATGACGGGGCCGATAAAAGCTCCGGCGAAGACTACTCCGCCGCTTCCAGCGGAAGGACGCGCCGGCTCTGGCGGGCCTGCTCGTTATAGTCCTTCTGCCAGTCAGTCGGCCCATTGGACGGCGCCACCTGCACGGCGGTGACCTTGTATTCCGGACAGTTGGTCGCCCAGTCCGAGAAGTCGGTCGTGATCACGTTGGCCTGGGTGTCCGGATGGTGGAAGGTCGTGTAGACGACGCCCGGCGAGACGCGGTCGGTGATCAGCGCGCGCAGCGTGGTTTCGCCGGAACGGCTCGTCAGCCGCACCCAGTCGCCTTCGCGAATGCCGCGGTTCTCTGCGTCGTGCGGATGGATCTCCAGCCGGTCCTCGGCATGCCACATCACGTTGTCGGTGCGCCTGGTCTGCGCGCCGACATTGTACTGCGAGAGAATCCGGCCGGTGGTGAGCAGCAGCGGGTAGCGCGGCCCGGTCCGTTCGTCCGTCGCCACATATTCGGTGCGGATGAACTTGCCCTTGCCGCGCACGAAGCCGTCGACATGCATGATCGGCGTGCCGAGCGGCGCCTTGTCGTTGCAGGGCCACTGCACCGAGCCGACACGGTCGAGCAACTCAAAGGAGACGTTGGCGAAGCTCGGCGTCGTCTTGGCGATCTCGTCCATGATCTCGGAAGGATGCTGGTAGTTCCAGTCGAGCCCGATCGCGCGGGCGAGCTCCTGCGTCGCTTCCCAGTCGGCATAGCGCGCCTTCGGCTCCAGAACCTTGCGCACCATGTTGATGCGGCGCTCGGCGTTGGTGAAGGTGCCGTCCTTCTCGAGGAAGGTCGAGCCCGGCAGGAAGACATGCGCGTAGTTCGCCGTCTCGTTGAGGAAGAGATCGTGCACGACGACGCATTCCATCGCGGCGAGCCCGGCTGCGACATGCTTGGTGTCGGGATCGGACTGCAGGATGTCCTCGCCCTGGATGTAGATGCCCTTGAAGGAGCCGTCGACGGCGGCGTCCAGCATGTTGGGGATGCGCAGACCCGGCTCGTCGTCCAGCTTCACGCCCCACAGGCTCTCGTAGATGTCGCGCACCGCTTCGCCGGAGATGTGGCGATAGCCGGGCAGCTCGTGCGGGAAAGAACCCATGTCGCAGGAGCCCTGCACGTTGTTCTGGCCGCGCAGCGGGTTCACGCCGACGCCCGGCCGGCCGATATTGCCGGTGGCCATGGCGAGGTTGGCGATCGCCATCACTGTGGTCGATCCCTGGCTGTGTTCGGTGACGCCGAGGCCGTAGTAGATCGCGCCGTTGCCGCCCTTGGCATAGAGGCGCGCAGCACCCCGGATCAGCTCAGGGTCGACGCCGGACAGTTTGCCGACAGTCTCGGGGCTGTTTTCGGGCAGGGCGACGAAGGACGCCCAGTCCTGGAACTCCGCCCAGTCGCAGCGCTCGCGGATGAAGGCTTCGTCGAACAGGCCCTCGGTGACGATCACATGCGCCAGCGCCGTCAGCACGGCAACGTTGGTGCCGGGCTTCAGCGGCAGGTGATAGTCCGCTTCGATATGCGCCGACTTGACCATCTCGGTGCGGCGCGGATCGAGCACGATCAGCTTGGCGCCCTGGCGCAGCCGCTTCTTCAGCCGCGAGGCGAACACCGGATGGGCGGAAACCGGATTGGCCCCGATGATGACGGCGACGTCGGTGAATTCGACCGAGTCGAAATCCTGCGTGCCGGCCGAGGTGCCGTAGGTCTGGCCGAGCCCGTAGCCGGTCGGCGAATGGCAGACGCGGGCGCAGGTGTCGACATTGTTGTTGCGGAAGCCCTGGCGCACCAGTTTTTGGACGAGGTAGGTCTCTTCGTTGGTGCAGCGCGAGGAAGTGATGCCGCCGATCGCTGTGCGTCCGTACTGGTACTGGATACGGCGGAATTCCTTGGCCGTATGGGCGATCGCCTCTTCCCAGCTCACCTCGCGCCAGGGATCCGAGATCTTTTCGCGGATCATCGGCGACAGGATGCGGTCCTTGTGGGTGGCGTAGCCATAGGCGAAACGGCCCTTCACGCAGGAGTGTCCGTGGTTCGCCTTGCCATCCTTGTAGGGCAGCATGCGGATCACCTCGTCGCCCTTCACCTCGGCCTTGAACGAGCAACCGACGCCGCAATAGGCGCAAGTGGTGACGGCCGAGCGCTCCGGCATTCCCTTCTCGAGCACCGTTTTCTCGCGCAGCGCGTCGGTCGGACAGGCCTGCACGCAGGCGCCGCAGGAGACGCATTCGGAGGTGATGAAATCCTCATGCATGCCGGCGACCATGCGTGATTCAAAGCCGCGGCCCTCGATGGTCAGCGCGAAGGTGCCTTGCACTTCCTCGCAGGCACGCACGCAGCGTGAGCAGACGATGCACTGTGCCGGATCATAGGTGAAATACGGATTGGACTCGTCGCGGGCGATGTAGTCGACGGCCAGCGAGCCATGCCCGGGCGCGACGCCGTCTTCCTGCTTGACGTGATTGCGGCCCTCGATGCCGTAGCGGTTCTCGGTCAGGCCGACCGACTTCGCCACCGCGTCGAATTCGCTGGCACCGGTGCCGGCCTGCTCGTTCCAGCCGGTCGGATGGTCGGAGACGTAGAGCTCCATGACACCGCGGCGGATGGCGTCGAGCCGCTCGGATTGCGTGCGCACCACCATGCCTTCGCCGACCGGCGTCGTGCAGGAGGCTGGGGTGCCGCCGCGCCCTTCGATCTCGACCAGGCAGACGCGGCAAGAGCCAAAAGTGTCCAGCATGTCGGTGGCGCAGAGTTTTGGGATCTCGACCCCGCCTTCCATCGCCGCGCGCATGATCGAGGTGCCTTCCGGCACGCTGATGCTGCGGCCGTCGACGGTCAGCGTGATCCGCTTCTCAGCCTTCGATTCCGGGGTCCCGTAGTCGATCTCTTCGATGAGCGATGGGAAGTCGGCCTTGATGTTCATCTGCCAGCTCCTATTCAGCCGCCACGCGCGTAGGCGCCGGCTTGAAATCCTCGGGGAAATGCGTGATCGAGCTCATCACCGGGTAGGGCGTGAAGCCGCCCAGCGCGCACAGCGATCCGAACTTCATCGTGTTGCAGAGGTCGGTGACCAGTGCGAGGTTCTTCTCCGCCTCGATGCCGGAGGCGACCTTGTCGAGAACCTCCACTCCGCGCGTCGATCCGATGCGGCAGGGCGTGCACTTGCCGCAGCTCTCGATGGCGCAGAACTCCATGGCGAATCGCGCCTGCTTCAGCATGTCGGCGGTGTCGTCGAACACGGTGAGGCCGGCATGGCCGATCAGCCCGTCCTTGGCGGCGAAGGCCTCATAGTCGAAGGGCGTGTCGAACAGCGCGCGCGGGAAATAGGCGCCGAGCGGACCGCCGACCTGCACCGCCTTCACCGGACGCCCGGAAGCCGTGCCGCCGCCGATCTCGTCGACGATCTCGCCCAGCGTCAGGCCGAAGGCCGTCTCGAACAGGCCGCCATGCTTGACGTTGCCGGCAATCTGGATCGGGATCGTGCCGCGCGAGCGGCCCATGCC
>NZ_RZOT01000363.1:0-6253 GCF_003999085.1 Mesorhizobium sp. M4A.F.Ca.ET.090.04.2.1 | reverse complement strand
GTCCAGCGCATTGCCGGTCGGCTCGATGCCGAGGCCGGTCAGCATCGGATGAGTGTCTGGCGCGCCTTCCGCAAACAGCATGAAGCCGAAACGGCGCGGATCGTTGAAGATCACCCGCGAGCGGGTACCCGCGGGAGATTCGATGTCGAACACGACATGGTCGTGCGCCGAATTCTTCGAGCGCTCGTGATGGAACGCGCCGGGCGTTTCGCCTTCGGCGGTTTCGATGCGGAAGGAGCCCGACATGCCGAGATGGCAGATCAGCACCGGACCGCCATCGACATGCATGGTGAGGTACTTGGCCCGCCGGCCGAGCGCGGTGATGGTCTTGCCGGTTAGCCGTTCGGAGAAGCGCGCGGGAAATGGAAACCTGAGATCGGGCCGGCGCGCTTCGACCCTGACCAGGCGAGCGCCTTCCAGGACCGGCTGCAGCCCGCGCCGGACGGTTTCGACCTCAGGCAGTTCGGGCATGGCCGCCCATCGCCGCATAAAAGGAGGTGCCGTGACGGCCGGGCTCCAGCCCGAGATGCTCCGCGACGGTCTCGCCGATATCGGCGAAAGTCGGTCTGAGGCCGATGTCGCCGCCCGCGAGCCCAGGTCCGGTGCCGATCACCGGGATGCGCTCGCGCGTATGGTCGGTGCCGCGCCAGGTCGGATCGTTGCCATGGTCCGCGGTGAGGATGAAGAGGTCGCCTTGCTTCAATTTCGCCAGCGCTTCGGGCAGGCGCCGGTCGAACGCCTCGAGCGCCGCGGCATAGCCGGCGACGTCGCGCCGATGGCCGAACTCCGTGTCGAAATCGACGAAATTGGCAAACACCAGGTCGCCGTCGCCGGCTTCGTCCATCGCGCCGAGCGCCTTGTCGAACATCGCCATGTTGCCGGCGGCCTTGCGCACCTCCGAGATGCCGCGATGCGCGAAGATGTCGCCGATCTTGCCAACCGCGATGACCTTGCTGCCGCGCCCGGTCAGCCGGTCGAGCAGGGTCGGCTCTGGCGGCGGCACCGCATAGTCGCGGCGGTTATATGTCCGTTCGAAGGTGGCGACGCTTTCGCCGACGAAAGGCCGGGCGATAACCCGGCCGATGTTCAGCGGATCGGCCAGCCTGCGCACCGTCTTGCAGAACTCGTAGAGCCGTTCGAGGCCGAAATGCGTTTCGTGCGCGGCGATCTGCAGGACGGAGTCGACCGAGGTGTAGCAGATCGGCTTGCCGGTGCGGATATGCTCCTCACCGAACCGCTCGATGATCTCGATTCCGCCCGCATGGCAGTCGCCCAGAATGCCGGGCACCTTTCCCTCCCGGATCATCGCCTCGGTCAACGCAGCCGGAAAGGCGGGCACTGTCTCGGGGAAATAGCCCCAGTCGAAGCGCACCGGCAGGCCGGCAATTTCCCAGTGGCCGGACGGCGTGTCCTTGCCGCTGGAGATTTCCTGCGCCGCGCCGTGAAGGGTCGCGGCAAGCGGTTCAGTGCCGTCATTGTCGAAGTGGAACCCCGTCGCGGTTTCTGCCGCGCGGGCAAGCCCAAGCGACATCATGTTGGGCACGGCGAGCGGTCCGCGGCGCAAGCCTTCGCGGTCCGCGCGACCCTGGGCGCAGGCGAGTGCAATGTGCCCGAACGTGTCGGCGCCGGCATCGCCATAGCGGGCGGCATCGGCGGCGCCGCCGATGCCGAAAGAGTCGAGGACGAAGAGGAAAGCGCGCGCCATCAAAGGGTCATTGTTGCCTGTCTGCGGCCCCAGACATAGGGTTCCGCATCGCCATTGGCAATTCGGAAACCAAACGGCAACCGCTCGGCGCGATAGTCGGGCGAGGTGGGATGCCGGCACAGGCGGGGCAGGGATGAGAAGGCGCGGCGGATTTTCGGCAAAGCCTTCCTTCAAGGCATGGATGGCTGCTCTGGCGTTGCTGGCCGCATCCTGGCCGGACACGGCCAGCGCCGACTGGCGCGACGACATCGGCACGTTCCGCATCGGCATCGTCGCCGAACCGGGTGGTGGCAACACCGTTCCGGGCCTGGCGCTGCTGACCGACGCCTATACGAAGGCACTGGGCATGAAGGCGGAGTTCGTCGTCGCGCGCGACTACCAGGCGCTGATCGAGGCCCAGGTGGACGGACGAATCCAATATGCCGTCTATTCGGCAATTGCCTATGCGACGGCGTCCGAGCGCTGCGGCTGCGTCGAACCTCTGGTGGCGCCGGTCGACGTGGATGGCGCCACCGGCATCCGCTCCGTCCTTGTGACGCGCGACGGCAAGGTCCCGGACTTGGCCGCGATGGCCAGCCACCGGATCGCCTTGGCGCCTGCCGACAGTATCGGCGGTTCGCTGCTGCCGCTTGCCGGCCTGGCGGATGCAGGTGTCGGAATCAGCGAGGACTCGCCGTACCTGATACACGCCGCTTCGGCCGCCGCCGCCGAAACAATGCTGGTCGATGGTGAGGCCGATGCCCTGTTCGGCTGGGTAGCCTCCAATGACAAAACGGCAGTGCCCGACAGTCAGCCGGCTCTCCCTGCTGGCCAGCCTGCCGGCACGGGCGACCAGGTGGCGGATCCGAACGGGACATTGGCGCGGCTGGAGGCGGCGGGTCTTTCGAAGACGTCCGTTCAGGTGGTGTGGACGTCAGGGCTGCTGAGATATGGCCCGCATGCCGTGCGCAGCGATCTCGACCCCGAGGCCAAGCGCCGGCTCACCGTGTTCCTCACCAACCTGAAGTCGATGACGCCCGATGTCTACGATCTCCTGGAGGCAACGCATTCCGGCGGCTTCACCGTCACCTCGCAAGAGGACTATGCGACGGCGGCGGCGATCGTGCGGCTGGTGTCGGGCAAAGAGGGCCGGCAGTAGTCCCGGACGACGCGGCGACCACCGCGGCGGCAAAGGAATTCTCAGCAATCGCCACAAGGGATCGTGGTGCTCCTGCGCGGCCGCAGGTAATAGGTCTCGCTCATCGAAATGTGGCTGAAAGCCGAGGTCAGTCCAATCCGCTCCTGGCTGTCCGCCGCCCAAGTGATGATCGGCTCATAGGCGAGGTCGCTTTCGACACGGATCAGGAACGTGCCCTTGACGTTGAGCGCGGTGGGAATTGTGGTGGTGGTGGTCTTCGCAGCATCGGCGCTGGTGGCGCCGTTGTCCAGCTTGCGCGACCAGACGACCTGCACCTTCGGCGTCGTATCGGTCGTGACCTCTATGGCCGTGATGACGATCTTGGGGGTCGACCGGTTGTAGGGCTTCAAGGTCGATGTGCCGATCTTCATGATCGCGTCGAGATCCGCCTTGCTGATCGTGTTCTGCTGCGTGACGAGGTCCGCCACCATGCTGCCGATGCGGCTGACCTTCTTGCTGGTCTCGATGGCCTGTGAGGCCTCCATGGTCACGAAATACATGACGAGCAGCAGCGGCACGATGAAGGCGAACTCGATCGCCGCGACGCCGCGGCGATCAGCGCAAAACCGCGTCGCCCTTGCCCAGGCCGCCAAAATCCCCCGATGTGCCCCCGCACGATACATGCCCTTACCCCCGTTTTGCCGAAGCATGCCCGTAAGTCTCAATTGTCGAACGGTTCGTTCTGCCAGGTCACCGACGCGAAATGCAGCGTGTTGCCGTCCTTCAGATTGGCCATCGACCTGGCCATGAAGTCGGTCATGACCGGCCATTTGTAGAAGACGCGCAGCATGTTCTTCGATTCCGCCAGCCCAGGTGATACGCCGAAGCTCGTCGAATTGGTGCCCTGCGTCAGCACGATGTCGCCGTTTACGATCTTGAAGCTTGCCGTTGCGGCGTCCGCAAAGGTTGGATATTCGCGCAGGTCGACGAGCAACCCCGGGCAGTTCTTGGCGACCATGATCTCCAACTTGGCGCAGATCATGTCCTTCAACTTGGTGCCGGACACGTCGGCCGGTCTTAGCTGGCCGGTGCGCAGTTGGCGGGCGATGTCATCCGTGGCATTGGCCATCACCTCCTGGCCGGCAAATGAAATACAGCTTTCGAGGATGGCGAAGACGAGGAGAGCAAAAGGCAGGGCCAACATAGCGAACTCTATCGCCGTGCTGCCGCGCCGATCGCCAGAAAAGCGGGAGCGGAGCCTTGTCCGCCCTTTGCCGCGATTGTCGTCCTCGGGTGCCGGATTCCCGCGCATGCCCCCTCCCTGCCGATCCGTTGATGCCGGCCGGAACACTAGCCAAAACCCATTGAGGTCCGGTTTGGATGACCGTTAGAGTCGTCGAAAAGCCCTTAACCAGCAGCTAACCGTGGCCGGCGGCGCGGCAACGCCGCCGGCGGCCGGCGATTCAGTGGCTGGCGCTCATCTCGGTTTCCGAGGTTCTCTCGCTATCGCTCTTGTAGGAACTCTCGCAATAGGGCGTGCAGGACAGGGTCTGGATCTCGGCACGCCTGTAGATTCTGACCGAGGATGCATCCTGCCGCACGACGGTGACCTGCTCGTCGATGATCGGGCTGCCTTCCTGGTCGAGGACGACCAGGTTGGTGACGCCGAATCCCTTGCCCGTCAGTACGATCGTCGAGGCGTCCTGCACGGAGGCATCGGCAATCGCCGGATTGCCGATGACGATTGTGTCGGCGGCGCGCGACAGCTTGACGATCTTGGCCTGGTTCATGGTGACCTCGATGCCGGGCCCAGCTTTTGCCGGCATGACGAAAGTGGCGGCGAGAAGCGCGGCAACTGCAAACGACGATCTCAATCCGGTCATCAGGACGCTCCAGGGCGGCAAACTGTTCAACGGAACATGAACGAGATTGGTGAACCAACGGTTAAGCCCCGGGCTGTCACGCTTAACACCAGGCTACGGTTGCATGCCGCGCGGGCCGTGATCGCTGCTTGAGCGATCGTCGGGGACCCCGCCTTTACCGCTGCTTTGCGCGAGGCGAGGCGGCCCTTCACTACTTTAGCCGACGATTAACCAAGCAACGGATTCGCGACCGGAAAGGAATCGGTAAGGCTGTTTATTAAGCCGATCGAAAGGGCTTCTCCCTAGATTGGGCAGCATCCGATCAACCGGCAAGAGAAGTTGACGGAAGTGCTGTAACACGTGGAGTAGGAGCTCTCGAATGTCTAATCTCATTGCACGTTTTGTGAAGAACGAGTCCGGTGCGACCGCCATCGAATATGGCTTGATCGCCGCTCTCATCGCGCTCGCCATCATGGTCGGCGCCGGCGCCCTCGGCAACGCGCTGAACAACAAGTTCAACGCGATCGCCACGACGGTCAACAACTCGTAATATCGAAGCAACCAGCTTGCTTTCAAATAAGGGCCGCCTCATTGGCGGCCCTTATTTTTGCCATGCCGGCGATTTTGAAGTCCCGGTCTCATCATTCGTTAATCGAACCTACCTAGGCTGGCGCCAGGTATGGTTTGATCACAGGCGCCACCCATGCTTGAAGCCCTGATCTTCGTCGTCTTTCCGTTCTGCATGCTGTTTGCCGCGATCTCGGACATATTGTCGATGACGATCGCCAACCGCGTGTCGGTGCTGCTGGTGACCGTGTTTGCCCTGGTGGCGCCGCTGACTGGAATGGACTGGGCGACCTGTGGCTGGCATTTTGCGGCAGGCTTCCTGGTGTTGGCCGTGACCTTCGGCCTGTTCGCGCTGGGCGGCATGGGCGGCGGCGACGCCAAACTGCTCGCCGCCACGTCGCTGTGGATGGGCTTCAACATCCATCTTGTCGAATATCTTGTGGTTTCGACGTTCATCGGCGGCCTCCTGACGCTTGCCATCCTCGCCTACCGGAAATCGCCGCTGGCATCCTTTACCGGCCATAATCCATTTTTGCGCCACTTCGCCGACGAAACGAACGGCATACCCTACGGCATCGCGCTCGGCATTGGCGGGTTGCTCATCTATCCGGATTCGCCTCTGGTGGTGTGGGCGCTGGCAAGGCTGGCCACATAGCCTCTTCATTGTCCCGCGATCGACGCGTCTCGCTTTTGATTCGGGCGGCTTGGCCGCCCTTTTCGCATTCCGGAGGCAGTTCCTTCTAATTTATGTAAACCTTAAATTAATCACGATCGTAAGCATTGCATTAACCTTGTTTTGACGATTGCGGCTGCAAAGTCCCCCCTGGCTAGGTGGTTTGCCAAAGGCGAGGGTTCGGACAGATGCCAGCATCCCGACTGATAATACTAAGCGTGGCGGTGGCCGCGGCGGGCGGCGCAGGCTATGTCGCGAAGAAGATGGTGGTGGCTCCGCCGCCCCAGGTCACCGTCGATTCCCCCAAGGCGCCGGCCATCGCCCTGCAG
>NZ_RZOT01000362.1:0-6255 GCF_003999085.1 Mesorhizobium sp. M4A.F.Ca.ET.090.04.2.1 | reverse complement strand
GTCCTCGGCAAGTTCCCTGGCGCGCTCCTCATAGTCGCGCTTGTAGGCGATGGCCTCGTCGCTCGCCGGTTTCAGCGTCAGGACGTTGGAGCCGGAGAAGGCGGTGGGCGCCGCGCGGGCAGGGGACGTCGTCGGGGCTGAGCCGCCAAAGCCCTTGGGATCACCGCCGGCGCCCGAGACTAGCTTGACCGGCGAAACGCCGCGGGTCAGGCCCTTCGAGAACGGCGTCGCCTTGCCCTCGGTGATGCCGCGGCCGAGCGCTGTCTTGTCGAAGTCCGACTGGTCGACATGGGCGAGGTCGTGGCGGGCGAGATAGGAAACGGCGAGCTCGCGGAACACGTAGTCGAGGATCGACGTCGCGTTCTTGATCGCGTCGTTGCCCTGCACCATGCCGGCCGGCTCGAACTTGGTGAAGGTGAAGGCCTCGACATATTCGTCGAGCGGCACGCCGTACTGCAGGCCGAGCGAGATGGCGATGGCGAAGTTGTTCATCATGGCGCGGAAGGCAGCACCTTCCTTGTGCATGTCGATGAAGATTTCGCCGAGGCGCCCGTCGTCGAACTCGCCGGTCCTGAGGTAGACCTTGTGGCCGCCAACGACTGCCTTCTGCGTGTAGCCCTTGCGGCGGTTCGGCAGCTTCTCGCGGTCGCGGTAGAGCCGCTCCACCACGCGCTCGACGATCTTTTCCGTCACCTGCACGGCGCGCTGCGCGGCGGGCGCCGCGATCAGCTGTTCGACCGCTTCGTCCTCATCCTCCTCGCCATCGGCGAGCAGCGAGGCATTGAGCGGCTGCGACAGCTTGGAGCCGTCGCGGTAGAGCGCATTGGCCTTCAGCGCCAGCTTCCACGACAGCATATAGGCGTTCTTGGCGTCCTCGACCGTCGCTTCGTTCGGCATGTTGATGGTCTTGGAGATGGCGCCGGAGATGAAGGGCTGCGCCGCCGCCATCATCAGGATGTGGCTGTTGATCGACAGCGAGCGCTTGCCGATCTTGCCACAGGGGCTGGCGCAGTCGAACACGGCAAGGTGCTCGGCCTTCAGGAACGGCGCGCCTTCCAGCGTCATGGCACCGCAGACATGGATGTTGGCGGCCTCGATGTCCTTCTTCGAGAAGCCAAGCGCCGGCAGCATCTCGAACGAGAAATCGCCGAGCTGCTCGTCGGTGAAGCCGAGCGTCTCCTTCACCCAGTCGGCGCCCAGCGTCCACTGGTTGAAGACGAACTTGATGTCGAAGGCCGACTTCAGCGCCGCGTTCAGCGCCGCGATCTTGTCGTCGGAAAAGCCCTTGGCCTTCAGCGAGCCGGGATTGATGCCGGGCGCCTGGTTGAGGTTGCCGTGGCCGACCGCATAGGCCTCGATCTCGGCGATCTGGCTTTCGGAGTAGCCCAGCGTGCGCAGCGCTTCCGGCACGGCGCGGTTGATGATCTTGAAGTAGCCGCCGCCGGCGAGCTTCTTGAACTTCACCAGCGCGAAGTCGGGCTCGATGCCGGTGGTGTCGCAATCCATGACCAGGCCGATCGTGCCGGTCGGCGCGATCACGGTTGCCTGCGCATTGCGGTAGCCGTGCTCCTCGCCGAGCTCGATGGCGCGGTCCCAGGCCGCCTTGGCATGCTCAGCGAGCGCCTGCTGCTTCAGATCGGACGCGACCAGCGGCACCGGATTGACGGCGAGCTTCTCGTAGCCGTCCTTGTCGCCATAGGCGGCGCGGCGGTGGTTGCGCATGACACGCAGCATGTTCTGGGCGTTGCGGTCATAGTCTGGGAAGGCGCCGAGCTCCGCGGCCATCTCGGCCGATGTGGCGTAGGCCGTACCGGTCATGATCGCGGTAAGCGCGGCGCAGATGGCGCGGCCCTCGTGGGAGTCGTACGGTATGCCCGAGGTCATCAGCAGGCCGCCGATATTGGCGTAGCCGAGGCCGAGCGTGCGGTATTCGTAGGAGAGCTTGGCGATCTCCTTCGACGGGAACTGCGCCATCATCACCGAGATTTCGAGCACGATGGTCCACAGCCGCACCGTGTGCTCGTAAGTGGCGATGTCGATCGTGCCGTCGGCATTGCGGTAGGGCAGAAGGTTGATCGAGGCGAGGTTGCAGGCCGTGTCGTCGAGGAACATGTATTCCGAGCACGGGTTGGAGGCCCGGATCGCACCGGCCGAAGCGCAGGTGTGCCAGTCGTTCATCGTCGTGTTGAAGTGCAGGCCGGGATCGGCCGACGCCCAGGCCGCGTAGCCGATCTTTTCCCACAGGTCGCGCGCCTTCAGCGTCTTCAGCGCCTTGCCGTCCTTGCGGGCGGTGAGCTGCCAGTCGCCATCGGCCTCGACGGCGCGCAGGAAGTTGTCCTTCAGCGACACCGAGTTGTTGGAGTTCTGGCCGGAAACGGTGAGGTAGGCATCCGAATCCCAGTCGGTGTCGTAGGTCTTGAACGACATCGAGGTGTAACCCTGGCGGGCGAACTGGATGACGCGGTAGATATAGTTCTCCGGCACGGCGTCCTTCTTGGCCGCCTTGATCTCGCGCTTCAGCGCGGTGTTGATCGCCGGATCGAAGCAGTCGTCGTCATGGCCTTCGCAATTTACGCAGGCCTTCATGATCGCTTCGAGGTGCTTCTTGACGATCTTGGAGCCGGTCACCAGCGAGGCGACCTTCTGCTCTTCATTGACCTTCCAGTCGATGAATTCCTCGATGTCGGGATGGTCGACGTCGACGATGACCATCTTGGCGGCGCGGCGTGTCGTGCCGCCCGATTTGATGGCGCCCGCCGCGCGGTCGCCGATCTTGAGGAAGCTCATCAGGCCGGACGAGCGGCCGCCGCCCGAAAGCTTTTCGCCTTCGCCGCGCAGCAGCGAGAAGTTGGAGCCGGTGCCCGAACCGTATTTGAACAGGCGCGCCTCGCGCACCCACAGGTCCATGATGCCGCCTTCGTTGACGAGGTCGTCCTGCACACCCTGGATGAAGCAGGCATGCGGCTGCGGATGCTCGTAGGAGGACTTCGACTTGGTCAGCTTGCCGGTGAAGGGGTCGACGTAGAAGTGACCCTGGCTCGGGCCGTCGATGCCATAGGCCCAGTGCAGGCCGGTGTTGAACCATTGCGGCGAGTTCGGCGCGACGCGCTGCGTGGCCAGCATATAGGCAAGCTCGTCGCGGAAGGCACGTGCGTCTTCCTCGGACTTGAAGTAGCCGCCCTTCCAGCCCCAGTAGGTCCAGGTGCCGGCGAGGCGGTCGAAGACCTGGCGGGCATCGATCTCGGAGCCATAGCGCTCGGCCTCGGGGAGTTTGGCGAGTTCGGCCTCGTCGGGGACCGAGCGCCACAGGAAGGAGGGGACGTCGTTCTCCTCGACCTTCTTCAGGCGAGCGGGAACGCCGGCCTTGCGGAAATACTTCTGCGCCAGGATGTCGGCGGCGACTTGGCTGAACTGCGCCGGCACGTCGATATTGTCCAGGCGGAACACCACCGAGCCATCCGGATTCTTGATCTCGGAAAGCGCCTTGCGGAATTCGATCTCCGCGTAGGCGGATTGTCCTGGCTTGGTGAAACGACGCTCGATGCGCATTGGTCCGGTCCTTTGTGTCTATATATAGCGCCTTTCCCCAGGGATTCATGCCCCGAAAGCGAAACGCGCGGTCCGCCGTTTGCCGGCATCTTGACGACGCCGGCATCTCCTTCGCAGTCGTCGCGCGGCGCGTTGGCCAAACTTCTTGCGAAGCGCCTCTCCAACTCGCCGACGAACCCCTGCGGGTCCCTCAAAACTTGAAACTTTTTCGCGATTCCCCCGATCGAGGGCTTCACACTATCTAGGGTCGAACCTGCCTGCAAACACTAAATATAGTGTTAACAGATCATTTTTTCCAGTCCGACAATTCTCCCTTTTCGCCACCCAAGCCCCACCAATCCCAACGCTTCCGCCGGCCTCGCAAAAGGGCGGAAATGTGGGCAAAACGCACAAAATCTGGAAAAAAGACCGGCCTCTGAACTCTCCGGTCGCGCTCTCAACAGGAACGCATGGCCTATAAAAGGCGACTCGTTTTGCGCCGTCAAGGATTCGTTTACGTAGCTTTTGTGACCCCAATATCTTGTGTGTCACAGATGTGGATAACGGGGACAGAGGACCGCGTCGGAGAGCCTGGTTTTGGCGGTCATCGGCGGGCGTGCGCAAGGCCACCCCGGCGATGCTGCCGCTCTGCCTTTTCATTTTAGCTGGCTTGCACTATGTCTTGCCCTTCGCGCGGGGGCGCGCCTTGTCAACCGGAAAAGCATCCGCTACGCCCCGCTCATGACAGTAACCGTCCGTTTCGCCCCGTCGCCGACCGGCCGTATCCATATCGGCAATGCACGCACCGCGCTGTTCAACTGGCTGTTCGCCATGAACAACAAGGGCCGTTTCATCCAGCGCTTCGACGACACCGACATCGCCCGCTCCAAGCAGGAGTTCGCTGATTCGATCCTCTACGACCTGCACTGGCTGGGTATCTTCCCCGACGCCACCGAATACCAGTCGCGGCGCGTCGAGATCTATGACGCGGCGGTCGAGCGGCTGAAGGCCGCGCGCGTGCTCTATGCCTGCTACGAGACGCCTGAAGAGCTCGACCTGCGCCGCAAGGTGCGCCGTACGCGCGGGCTGCCGCCCGTCTATGGCCGCGAGGCGCTGACGCTCACGCCGGAGCAGGTCGCCGAATACCAGTCCGACGGTCGACGCCCGCATTGGCGCTTCCTGCTGCCGAACTTCACCAGCGACCCGCTGCAGCCCGAACGCACCGAGGTCCATTGGAACGACCTGGTGCGCGGTGAGGAGACCGTTGATCTCGCCTCGCTGTCGGATCCCGTGCTGGTGCGCGAGGACGGCACCTATCTCTACACGCTGCCATCGGTGGTCGACGACATCGAGATGGGCGTCAGCCACGTCATCCGCGGTGACGACCATGTCACCAACACCGGCGTGCAGATCGCGCTGTTCCAAGCGCTCGGCGCCGAGCCGCCGGTCTTCGGCCACCACAACCTGCTCACCACGGCCTCTGGCGAGGGCCTGTCGAAGCGCACTGGCGCGCTGTCGATCGAGAGCCTGCGCGAGGACGGCATCGAGCCGATGGCGGTCGCTTCGCTGGCGGTGCTGGTAGGCACCTCGGAGAATGTCGCGGCAGCGCACGATCTTTCCGAACTCGCGGGCCATTTCGATCCGGCCGCGACCTCGAAATCGGCGGCCAAGTTCGATCCGGACGAGCTGTTCGTGCTCAACCGCACGCTGATGCACCATATGCCGTTTGCCGAGGCTCGCGACCGGCTGATCGTGCTGGGTGTTTCAGGGGAGAAGGCGGAGCCGTTCTGGCTGGCCGTACGAGGCAATCTCGACAGCCTGCCCGACGCGCTGGCCTGGTGGCGTATCGTGGGTCAGGGGCCGCACGAACCGGCGGAGTTTTCCGGCGAGGACCGCGAATTCCTGCACCAGGCGTTCGATCTCTTGCCGGAGGAGCCGTGGAACGGCACCGTCTGGAAGGACTGGACTGGCAAGATCCGCGAAGCAACCGGCCGCAAGGGCAAGGCGCTGTTCATGCCGCTCAGGCTGGCGCTTACCGGCCAGCCTTCCGGGCCGGAGCTTGCAGATCTATTGCCCCTGCTGGGTCGGGAAGGAACGCTGGCCCGACGACCCTGACCCTGCGCTGCTCGGGCGGCAACGCCGATACCGGCGATGTTGCCGGCTTTTCGGCCAGGCGCTTGATGGCATCGCGGTCGAGCCCGCCCTCGGCATTGGCCAGCGTCTCGGGATCAGCGCCCGGATCCGGCTTCGCGGCCGGCAAGGGAGCGAACGGCGCGGAGGCCGCTTCGGGCTCGGACTGCTCGGGGTTCGGCGGATTGCCGGCGATGATCTCGAAATTCTGCGCTTGCGCGTTGCAGCCGCAGGCCGGTGGCCGCGCCATGTTGGTCTGCTTGTAGAGATAAGCCGTCGGCAGTTCGCTGTAGGGCCTGCCGGTCACCGACGATGTCATCGCGCCGGCGTCGCCGTCCATGTCGCGCGTGTAGAACACCTGCATCTCCGTGCCAGGGCAACTCGATTCGCAGTTCTTCTGGTCGCGCTCGAAATCGCCATAAGAGGCGGCGTTCGACATCGGGAAGAAATAGCCGTCGCAGGTCCGCACGCACACGGTGTGGAAGTCGTCGTTCAGCCGCGGCAAGTCCATGCCGTCGGGCTGGTTGATCACCCGGCGAATGTTGCGTTCGCTGGGATCGTCTGGCGGCACATCCGGCAAATCGGGCATGTCGAGCG
>NZ_RZOT01000361.1:0-6264 GCF_003999085.1 Mesorhizobium sp. M4A.F.Ca.ET.090.04.2.1 | reverse complement strand
GCCATACACCCCGTCGCCGTCGACATCCATGTAGACATAGGACGAGAAGTTGAGCTTGCCGGCGGTGGGCCGCCAGGACGCGCGCACCGCATAATCATGGGCCGGATCGGCCCGGCGCCGCATCCGCCGGCGCTGGCGCGCCTGCCAGACGAGGAAGGCCAGCAATGCCGCGGCCGCGAGGACGATTGAGGAGACTGCGACGGTCAGGCTGGGCAACGGCGAGCCTCGGCGGGAATGATTGCGACACCCTAGCTTGCGATGTGGTGACTGCACAGAGGGGCGCGAAGGATCGCGGCGGCGAGGTCAGGTCTCCACCTCCACCCACACCGGCGCGTGGTCGCTGGCGTTGTCCTCGCCGCGCACGGCCCGGTCGATGCCGGCCGCTTTCAGCTTGCGGACGAGTGTCTTCGACAAAAGGATGTGGTCGAGCCTGAGGCCCGCGTCGCGCGGCCAGCGATTGCGGCGGTAGTCCCAGAATGTGTAGAGCTTCTCCTCCTTCGGGAAGACCTTGCGCAGCGCATCGGTCCAGCCCCGCTCGACGAGTGCCGCGAAGGCGGCGCGGCTTTGCGGCTGCACCAGCGCGTTGTCGTCATAGGAGCGGGTCGGGTAGATGTCGCGCGGCTCAGGCACGATGTTGAAGTCGCCGGCAAGCGCCACCGGCAGGCCGGTGTCGAGGAGCTGCTTCGCGTGCGCCGCGAAGCGATCGTGCCAGGCGAGCTTGTACTGATATTTGGGCCCGGGCTGCGGGTTGCCGTTGGGCGCATAGAGGCAGGCGATGACAATGCCCGACACCGCCGCCTCGATGTAGCGCGCCTGGCGGTCGGCGTCGTCGCCGGGCAGTACGTCGCGCGTCAGCACGGGTTCTGCGCCCTTTGCCAGAATGGCAACGCCGTTCCAGGTCGGCTCGCCCTTCCACACCGCGCCATAGCCGGCCTTCGCCAGCCGGGTCAGCGGAAACTGCGTGTCGCGCGCCTTCAGTTCCTGCAGGCAGACGACGTCGGGTTTTGCCTCGGCGAGCCAGGCCAGCAGGTTCTCCAGGCGACTGTTGATGTTGTTGATGTTGAAGGTGGCGATTTTCATGTTTGGATGCCGAAAGCGCCCCTCGCTTCGTCATCCTCGGGCTTGACCCGAGGATCCATGCCGTGACCGTCGCCGTGGAACGTGGCGGGGCAGAATTCTGAACCGTTGCAACGCCTTAGCGTCACGGCATGGATTCTAGGGTCTGCGCGCGTCGCTTCGCTCCTTGCTCCGCCCTAGAATGACGAAGCCGACGGCTGCGCGAATTTAGCCGCTGTCGTCTCCGCCACCGTCTTCAGGTGGTCGCCCGTCGAAAACCCCGAGATCGCCTTGCGCGGCTTCAGATCGTGGTCGCCGTCCTCCAGCCAGATCATCTCGATGGCGTTGGAAAGGCCATAGGTCGCAACCTCATCCTTGGTGCCGAATTCGTCGCGCGTGCCCTGGAAGATCAGCGTCGGCGTCTTGAGGCCGAGGAGATGCTTGGTCCTGAGTTGCTCCGGCTTGCCGGGTGGATGGAAGGGATAGCCGAGGCAGACGAGCCCGGCGATCTCGCCTTTGGCAAACATCTCGTCGGCGACCATCGACGCGACCCGTCCGCCCATCGACTTGCCGCCGATGATGAGCTTTCCCGTGACACCCTTGGCGCGAAGGTCGGCGATCGCCTTGATGTATTCAGGGTTCACCGTCTCGGCGCGCGGCGGCGGCTTGCGATGGCCGTAGCGGCGCGCCGCCATGTAGTGGAACTCGAAGCGCGCCACGCGGAAGCCGACCGTGGCGAGCGCCTTGGCGGTGGCGGCCATCGAGGCGGAGTCCATCGGCGCACCGGCGCCATGGGCCAGCAGGATGGTGACGGGGGCGGGTTCGGAGCCGTCGAAGAGGAAGTGGGTCATGGGACTGTGCTCGGCGCGACGACGAAGCAGCTGATCTCCCCCCTTGTGGGGGAGATGGCCGGCAGGCCAGAGGGGGGCGCGAAGGAACGCCGACTTCGACTCTTACAAACCGAAAATCTTAGAGGTCGCCGCCGCCAGCCGTTGAGAGGCTGGCGGGACAGCGCCCCCCCTCTGTCCTGCCGGACATCTCCCCCACAAGGGGGGAGATTGGCTGTCGCGACGGCCTTCGCCAATCATTGTCACCCCGCCGTGCGCGCCATATGCAAATCGACGAACTGTATCCCCTTCTGCGCCAACCTCGCCCATTCGGATTCAGCATCGAGTTCCAGATAGCGCACCCACAGCCGGCGGGCCTCGGCCATATTCCCCCCATCGAATTCCAACCGCGCAAGGTTGAACACCGGGTCGGCATAGGTCTTGTCGAGTGCGATCGCCTTCTGCAGGTGGCGGCGGGCGGAGGCCACCTTGCCCTCGGCGCTCATCAGGCCGGCGAGGTTGAACCAGGCTTCGACGAAGCCGGGATCGAGCTTGATCGCACGCGCATAGTCGTGCGCGGCTTCCGCCACGCGGCCGGCGCCGCGCAGGCAGTTGGCGCGGTTGAAGGCGGCAATCGCATCCTTGGCGTCGATCGCGAGGCAACGCTGGTAAAGCGCTGCCGCATCGTCGTGACGCCCCTCCTGTTCCGCGCCTTCCGCCTCGGCGAACAGTTCCTCCAGCGTGTCGTCTCCAGCCATTCCCGAATTTGGTGAACCCAGATCGAACAGCAACTGACCGTCGAGCTCGCTCGCACCATCGTCGAGATAGATCGCGTCGGGGCGGCCGTGCTGCGAGCCGAGATTGAGCGACTTCGCAGTGAGCGAGGCGACCGGGCCGGAGCGATGCACGGAGCGCGCGATCGCGCCCCAGCTGGCGCCGCTGGCGATCAGCCCGGCATATTTTCTGGCCAGGATGAGGTCGCGGAAGGAATAAGGCTCGGCATCGTGCTCGAAGGCGTCGAACAGCGACAGCAGGTCGAGATCGTCGCCGGCAAGTCGCGACTGGTCGATCAGCGATTGCCTCGACAGCGACGACGCCTCCGGCGCCTTCATCAGGCCGAGCAGGCGCAGGAAACCGTTCTCGCTGATCAGCGCGCGGCCGGCGGCGCGCTCGGCCTTCGCGCGCCGTTCGATGTCGGCATCGCCTGTCCTGCTCATCGCGGCTTTCGCCAGCAGCGTGCGGCCGAACACGGCATGGCTGGTGCGGCGGGTGACGCCGCGCCTCAGCTCGGCATGGCGGCGCTCGACCTCGCGCGCGGCCAGCCTCAGCGGAAAGGCGGCCAGCGCGCCGACGACGCCATACACGGCGCCGGGGACGATGACTGACCCTGCCGTCACTTCTTGCTCTTGCCGACGGCCTTCAACAGGTTCGCCTTCAGCGGATTTTCGGGCGCGCCGCCGGCAGCCGCCTTCTTGGCTGGCTTGGCCGGCGCCTCGTCGGCCTTGCTCTTCGACTTGGCTGGCGGCTTGGCCGACTGCGACAGGCTCGCCTTCAGCGCATCCATCAGATTGATGACGTTGCCGCGCTCGGGCGCGGCCGCAATGATCGGCTTGTGGCCCTTCAGCTTCTCGCGGATCATCGCCATCAGCGCCACCTCGTAGCGATCCTCGTAGTTCTTCGGATCGAAGGCGGTTTCCTTCTGCTTGATCAGCGCCTCGGCGAGCTGCAGCATTTCCGGGTCCGGCTTGCCGGCCGGAATGTTGCCGAAATATTCAGCCGTGCCGCGCACTTCGTTGGGATTCCTCAAGGTGCAGACGAACATGCCGTTCTCGCGCGCGCCGATCGTCACCACGCGCTCGCGGCTGGAGAGCACGAGCCTGGCGATCGCCAACTTGCCGGATTTGCGCATCGCCTCGCGCAGCACCGCGAAAGTTTCCTCCGCCATGGCGCCGTCGGGGGCAAGGTAATAGGGTGAGTCCTGATAGATGACGTCGACCTCGCCCTCATCGACGAAGGCCTCGATGTTCATCGTGTGGTTGGATTCGATCCTGACCGCATCGAGGTCGGCGTCATCGATGATGATGTACTGCTTGTCCTCGTACTCGTAGCCCTTGACCAGGTCCGAGCGCTCGACCAGCCCGAGCTCGGGATCCACGGGCTTCATATTGATGCGGTTGTGGGTCTTCTTGTGCAGCTGGTTGAATGTGATGCGTTCGCTCGCGCTGGTGGCCGGATAGAGCCGGACCGGACAGCTGACGAGGCTGAGCTTGAGGTAACCTTTCCAACTTGCCCTGGGCGCCATGATGAACTCCTACGCGGCCATGCACTGACAGTTACTTGCAGCGCTCCCGCTCAAGGACGGTTGGCGCCGTGGAAATCCTACACCGACCCTTGATGGTACTGCCGAATTCCTGACGAAGTGTTTTCTGGGGCGGGTTTGGTGGGAGAATAGTTCAAATTGTAGCAAGCGTCGATGGAGATGGGGTTGAGACGCTGGCGGGACGCTGACGATTGGCCGGAGGCCTCGATGCTTCGTCATCCTAGGGCGGAGCAAGGAGCGAAGCGACGCGCGCAGACCCTAGGATCCATGCCGGAACGTGCGAGCGCCGCAACGGTGCAAAACAAAGAGCTCGAACCATTCCGGATTGGTCTTCTCGATCAAGTCGACCTTCCACTGACGTGGCCAGCGCTTCAACGACTTTTCGCGCTGGATGGCATCAGTGATGTCGAAGAATTCCTCATATCAGACCAGACGTTGCGCGCCGTAGCGGTCATGGATCGACTTTAGCTGGCGGTATTGCGGGCGACCATTCTGCACAATTGCATTCTACGGCCGAAGTCACGGCATGGATCCTAGGGGCTTCGCCGCGCTTCGCTCCTTGCTTCGCCCTAGGATGACGAAAGACGCGAGGGCTTCGCCTCATGCATGGCCTACCTCCCCGCCAACACCGGCAAGTCCCTCGCAGCCTCGTCGATCTCCGCCCAGGGATCGCCCGATGTCTCCAAAAGCCCCGGCAGCGAGGCGTAGTTGAGGTCCTCCGGCGCGTCGATCGTCTCGAGATCCGTCCAGCTCACCGGGGTCGATGCTGGCAAGTTGGTGCGGGCGCGCAGCGAATAAGGGGCGGCGGACGTGTGGCCACGGGCGTTGCGGTGGAAGTCGATGAAGATGCGGCGCTTGCGGTTGTCCTTGCCCATCGTCGTGGTGAAGGTGTCGGGCGCGGTCGACGCGAGATAGGTCGAGATCGCGCTTGAGGCCTGGTGCAGCTTCTTCCAGTTCTGCTTCCTGGTCACCGGCACCGTGATGTGGATGCCCTTGCCACCGGAGGTCTTGGCGAAGGGCACCAGGCCCAGCACTTCCAGACCGCCCTTGATGTGGACCGCCGCCTCCACCACCTCGCGCCACGAAATGCCCTCGCCCGGGTCGAGGTCGAAGACGATCTGGTCGGGCTTGTCGAGTTTCGTCCGGTGCGTGCCCCAGGTATGGAACTCGACGACGCCGAACTGGGCTAGCGCCAGATAGCCCTTGGCGTCCTCGACCGAGAGATAGGTCTTGGTTTCGCCTTCCGAATTGATCGACTCGAACACCGCCACCGAAGGCGGCATGCCGGTGAAAGCGTGACGCTGGAAAAAACAGTCCTGCGGCTTGCCGGTCGGGCAGCGCACCAGCGACACCGGACGGCCGATGATGTGCGGCAGCATGAAATCGCCGACCAGCGCGTAATAGACCGCGATGTCGAGTTTTGTCGGGCCGGTCTTGCCGAACAGCCGCCGCTCCGGATTGGTGACCCAGATGGTGGCGAGATCGGATTCGGCGATCAGCCGCTTGCGCTTGACCGGCACCGGTGTGGTCAGCCCGCCGATATCGCGCAGACCGCGAAATACGCCGTGGCGGATCGCATTGTCGGCGGTGCGGTTTGAATAGCGAATGCGGGCTGACAGCAGCGGCTTCACCCAGTGCATCTCGCGCATGATCTCGCGCGGCGCGCCTTCGGGCGGACTGGCGCCGGCCGTCAGCCGTTCCAGCCGCGTAAGCAGCTCCGTCGCCATGTCGCGATCGAATCCGGTGCCGACCTTGCCGCGATAATGCAATTCGCCATTCTCGAACTCGGCCATGCCGAGCGCCGCCAAGCCCTCCGCGCGGTCGGAGACGGTATAGCCGGCGATGACGAAATCATCCGTCTTCTGCGCCTTCACCTTGGTCCAGCTCTTGGTCCGGCCGCTCATGTAAATGGCGTCGGCGCGCTTGGAGACGACGCCTTCCAACCCAAGCTCCGAAGCCTGGTCGTAGAGACCTTGCCCGTCGCCTTCGACATGGTCGCTGTACTGGATGGCGGCGTTGGCGGTCTGGCCGGCGAGCAGCTCGGCAAGCAGCGCCTTACGC
>NZ_RZOT01000360.1:0-6274 GCF_003999085.1 Mesorhizobium sp. M4A.F.Ca.ET.090.04.2.1 | reverse complement strand
GCTCGCGGTCTTGCAAAGACTTGCTGCCTGCGCGATTGCGGCAGCGTCGGGAGCCGGCGGCGCCGCATTGCTCAATGAGGCGACAATGCCGTCGGCCGGCTTGACCATGACATCGGTCGGGATCTCGACATGGACCGGGCCGGGACGCGACGACGCGAGCAGCGCGAAGGCACGGGCCAGCACGCCGGGCAGCTCCTTGGCCTCGGTAATGCGCTCAGAAGACAGCGCCACCTTCTCCATCATGCCGCGCTGGTCGGGCAGTTCGTGCAGGAAGCCGAAGCCCTTGCCAAGCGTGTCGGTAGCATTGACGCCCGAGATAACCAGCATCGGAACCGAATCGGCGCGCGCCTGACCCATGGCGGTGATGGTGTTGGTGAGCCCCGGACCGGTGATGACGAAGGCGACGCCAGGCCTGCCGCTGGCGCGGGCATAGCCGTCGGCCATGAAGCCGGCGCCCTGCTCATGGCGCGGCGTGATATGGCGGATGCTCGAACGCGCCAGGCCGCGATAGAGCTCGACCGTGTGGACGCCGGGGATGCCGAAAACGGTGTCGACGCCATGCGCCTCGAGCAGGGTGATGAGGGCCTCGCCGATGGTGGTCATCGTTCTCCTCTTTCTGGCGCAAGGCCGAGTTCGGCCTCGACAGCCTTGATGCCAATCGCTGCCAATTCGCCGGGCTCGAACATATCGCCCGCCAGACAGCCTTCGATCCAGAGCCCGTCGATGATCGCGTTGATCGCGATGGCATGGTGGCGCAGTTGGCTTGCGTCCGGTTTGCGCTGTTCTGCAGCGAGCACCTCGGCCACAACCGCTTCCACCTCGTTGCGAAAGCCAAGATAGCCTTCGCGGTGGGCATGGGCCAAGGTCGGATCCGCATTGGCGCGGCCGATGAAGGTTGCCCAAAGCGAAAACACCCGCGCGTCGACGATCGGCGTGTTGAGGTTGGCGGTGACGAAAGCCGCAAGACGTTGGCGCGGAGAGGCATCTTCCATGACCAATGCTGCTTTGGCCTGCTCGGTCATGCGGCCGACCAGCGCCGCATATGCCTCCTGCAGCAATTCTTCCTTGCCGGGGAAATAATGCCGGATCAGCCCGGCGGTGACGCCGGCACGCAAGGCGATGGCGCGCAAGGTGGCACCTTGCAGACCATGTTCCGCCACGCTATCCAGAGTCGCTTCGATCAGATCCTGCCGCCGCCGGTCCTCGCCCTCGCGACGGAACTTGCGGCGGGATGGCGCATTCATCGGCGCAGGATCGGCCGCGTCAGGCATGTCGGCCCACCTTCGCAGGCGATGCAAAGCGCATCCGCCTCGAAGATTTCAACCGTGCAGCCGGCGGCTTCCATCGCGGCTTTGGTCTTGGGAAAGCCTGCAACGGCGATGACTTTGAGCGGGCTGGTCGGCAGTACGTTTAGGCTGAGGCCGTTGGAAGCGGCGAACTCTCCGGCGTCGCCTTCGACCAGCCGGATGCCTCGCGCCTTCAGCATCTGATAGAACGGGGCCGGCAAGAGCGGGGAATAGACCAGTGCGAGGTCGTCGGCCAGCGGGCTGATCACCGACATCAGATGCAGGCACGCCTCTTCGCCCTGCCACAGCGGCAGGTCAAAACCGTAGACGGAAATGCCCAGCGGCGTCAGCAGGTTTGAAACCTGCTGGATGCCTTCCTGATTGGAGCGGACACCGCGCCCGATCGCCAGCGTGCGGCCATCAACCCATACACAGTCACCGCCTTCGACCTGGCCAGGAGCCTCGACGCGGCCCAGGATCGGAATGCCCAGTCTTCTGTAGGTCTCTTCATGCAGCGAGGGCTCGCTGGCGCGCAATGGCTTGCCCATGTACAGGATCAGCGCGCCGCGGTCGGTCATCAGCGATGGGTCGTGCGTGAACACCGAATCCGACAGGCCGTCGTCCGTGTCCTCTATCCATTCGATTTCGGCGCCGGAAGCCGCCACCAGTTCAGCAAGGGCCACGTGCTGCGAGGCTGCTTTCGCCGGGTTGAAGCCGGGGCCATAGTGCCAGGCAGCCCTGTCGGCGTCGCGCATGGCGTTGGCTGCCGACCGCATCAGCACGCGCCGTAGCGGCGCCGCCATGGACTGTGATCCGAAAGCGCTCATCAATGCCCTTTTAAGATGAAAAAAGCCGAGAAAATTTCATGGAGGGCTATTTATACACTTGCGCAACAAGGCCGCAAGTGCCGTAATGAGCGGGATTGACGGGCTCGCGCTGTCGGGTCCATGCTGAAGTCTGGAGCGGGACAGTGCAGCGTATGTTGATTAGCCGGATGGACGTTCGACGACCTGCCATCGCCCCTGCAGAGGCCACATGGTGAGCGCGGTGGAAGCTGCCGCAGTGCGATCCGGCGAGGCGCAGAGCGGCGCCGCCGAAGCCATTCATGTCGAGAACCTGCACAAGAAATTCGGCGAACTGCACGTGCTGAAGGGTGTGTCGCTGTCGGCGCGCGACGGCGAGGTGATCGCCATCATCGGCGGATCGGGCTCCGGCAAGTCGACGCTCTTGCGCTGCATCAACTGCCTGGAAAACCCGACCAGCGGCATCATCCGCGTCAACGGCGAGGAGATCAAGCTGAAGGCCGACAGCCACGGCCACACGGTTCCCGCCGACCGCAAGCAGATCGAGCGCATCCGCTCCAGGCTGGGCATGGTGTTCCAGAACTTCAACCTGTGGAGCCACATGACGCTGATCGAGAACGTCATCGAGGTTCCGGTGCATGTGCTGGGCGTCAGGCGCGAGGAGGCGGTCGCCCAGGCCGAGAAGCTGCTGGCGCGTGTGGGCCTCGCCGAGAAGCGCGACGTCTATCCGGCCTATCTGTCCGGCGGCCAGCAGCAGCGCGCGGCGATCGCCCGGGCGCTGGCGATCAATCCGCGCGTCATGCTGTTCGACGAGCCGACCTCGGCGCTCGATCCGGAACTGGTCGGCGAGGTGCTGAAGGTGATCGGCGACCTGGCGCGCGAGGGACGGACAATGGTTCTGGTCACGCATGAAATGAAGTTTGCCCGCGAGGTCGCGACGCATGTCGTATACCTCTGCAACGGGCTGGTCGAGGAGGAAGGACCGCCGGAACAGCTGTTCGGCGCGCCCAAATCCGAAAGGCTCAAGCAATTCCTCCGCAACGTCGGCTAGGGGCCGGTGTCAAGCGGAGCGAAAAACCGGGAACAACAACAAACTGGGAGTTCTGAAATGAAGACTGTTCTCAAGACCTTCGCCGCGGCGCTGCTGTTCGGCGTTGCCGCGATGGGTGCGGCCAAGGCGGATCAGGTCAAGATCGGCGTCGCCGCCGAGCCTTATCCGCCGTTCGCCTCGCCGGATGCTTCCGGCAAGTGGGTCGGCTGGGAGGTCGACTTCATCGACGCCGTCTGCGCCGAGGAGAAGCTCGACTGCGTCATCACGCCCGTCGCCTGGGACGGCATCATTCCAGCGCTGACCACCAAGAAGATCGACCTCATCGTCGCCTCGATGTCGATCACCGAGGAACGCAAGAAGACGATCGACTTCTCCGACAAGTACTACAACACGCCGACCGCGATCATCGGCCCGAAGGACCAGAAATTCGGGGCCACGCCGGACGATCTCAAGGGCAAGGTGGTCGGCGTACAGGTGTCGACGGTGCATGCCGTCTACGCCAAGAAGCACTTCACCGGAGCGGCCGAGGTCAAGGAATACCAGACCCAGGACGAAGCCAACCAGGATCTCGCCGCCGGCCGCGTCGATGCGGTGCAGGCCGACTCCATCGCGCTGGGCGAATTCCTCAAGACGGATCAGGGCAAGGCCTGCTGCGACCTGAAGGGCATGGTGGCTCAGGATGACGAAGTGCTCGGGCCGGGCGTTGGCGCCGGCGTGCGCAAGGAAGACACCGACCTGAAAGACAAGATCAACGCCGGCATCAAGGCGATCCGCGCCAACGGCAAGTATGACGAGATCTCGAAAAAGTACTTCGATTTCGACATCTACGGCGGCACCCCGCAGTCGAACTGACGCATCCCGCATGAGCGAATGACCTCACGGCCCGCCTGCCGGGCCGTGAGGTTCCGCCGAACCTGCCATGATGCTTAGCGCCGGCGTGGACCGCCAGCGGTCATGGCTCCAGCAATCCGGGGGCGAAGCTGATCGACGCATTTCTTCCGGCCTCGGCGGCCGGCATCATGGAGCTGCTCTCGCCCACACCGCCGGGCTGGGGCGGAACCCTGCTGGTCGGCTTGCTGCATTCGATCGAGATCGCCCTCGGCGCCACATGCCTCGGGCTTCTGATCGGCACCGGCGGGGCCTATGGCAAGCTCTATGGCGGTCCGGTGGTGCGCGACCTGCTGGCGGTCTACACCACCGTGGTGCGCGCCGTGCCGGAGCTGGTGCTGATCCTGCTGCTCTATTACGCCGGGACCGACCTGATCAACCAGCTGCTGACCGCGATGGGCTACCAGCACGTCGACATCAGCGGGCTGGCGGCCGGCATTTTCGTGCTCGGCTTCGTGCAGGGAGCCTATTCGACCGAGGTCATCCGCGGCGCCATCCTATCCATCCCGCAGGGGCAGATCGAAGCTGCCCGCGCCTATGGCATGCCGCCAAGCCTGCTGCTCAGACGCATCACCTTGCCGGCGATGCTGCCTTTCGCCATTCCCGGCCTTGCCAATCTCTGGCTGATCGCCACCAAGGACACCGCGCTGCTGGCCGTCGTCGGCTTCTTCGAACTGACCCTTGCCACGCGGCAGGCCGCCGGCGTCACCAAGGCCTATCTGACTTTCTACGTCGCGGCGGGCGCGCTCTACCTTTTGCTGTCGCTGTTCTCCAACCTGATCATCGGCCGCGTCGAGGTGTGGTCGCGGCGCGGCATGCCTTCGGTCAAGGAGGCGCGCTGATGGCCAACGAAGCCGTCGTCGTCAACGCCGTCGCGCGCGCCTCGCTGTGGCTGCAGCCGCATCGCATTGTGCTGATCCTGATCGCGCTGGGGCTGGTCCTCGGCGCCGCCTTCTTCATGCGCTGGGACTGGCTGCCGCAATATTGGGAAATGGGTCTCATGGGCATCTGGCGGGCGCTGTGGATCCTGGCCGTCACCTGCTCGCTGGGCTTCCTGCTCGCGGTGCCGCTCGGGCTGGCGCAGGCCGGTGGCCCGTTCTGGTTCGCCATGCCGGCCAAGGTCTTCTGCACCATCATCCGGGGGACGCCGCTGCTCCTGCAGCTCTGGCTGCTCTATTACGGCTTGGGTTCGCTGTTTCCGCAATATCCATGGATCCGCGACTCCTGGATGTGGCCATATCTCAGGCAGGCCTGGCCCTATGGCGTGCTGGCGCTGACCCTGTCCTTCGCCGGCTACGAGGGCGAGGTGATGCGCGGCGCCTTCGCCGGCGTGCCGAAGGGGCAACTGGAAGCGGCACGCGCTTTCGGCATGAGCCGCTGGAAGATCTTCCGCCGCATCTGGCTGCCGCAGGCCTTCTACCGGGCGCTACCGACGCTGACCGGCGAAACGGTGCTGCAGCTGAAGTCGACGCCGCTGGTGGCAACGATCAGCGTCATCGACATCTTCGCCGTATCGTCAAAGGTACGGCAGGACACCTACCTCACCTACGAACCCTTGCTGCTGCTGGCGTTGATCTATATGGCCATCACCGGCATCCTCGTCTTCGCCTTCAGCCGAATCGAGGCGCGGATCCCGGTCAAGATCGGTTAGAAGTGAGTAGCGAATAGCGAGTAGCGAATAGGACACGAGGCGGCCAACAGCCCACCATTCCCATTCGCTATTCCCTACTCGCTACTCGCTGCTCACTAGGAACCCATCACCATGCAACTCAGTCTCGATCAGGCAACAGGGCTGTGCCGGATGGCGGCGCTTGGCGCCGGCGCCAACGAGGAAAACGCACAGTCGCTCGCCGCTTCCATCGTCGCGGCCGAGGCGGAAGGGCTCACCAGCGTCGGGCTGACGCATTTCATCGACTATCTGGAGGCGATCGAAGCCGGCCGCATCGACGGCAATGCCGATCCGGTCATCACCAGGCCGGCGCTCGCCGTCTATCTGTCCGACGCGCGCGGCGGCCTCGCCCATACCGGCTTCGACCGCACGATCGAGGATCTCGCCAAGGCGGCAAAACTCTTTGGCGTCGCCATCTTCTCGCAGAGGAACGCCTATACTTGCGGCGCGCTCGGCTATTTCACCGGGCGGCTGGCGGCGCAGGGGCTGGTGTCCTTCGCCGCCACCAACGGGCCGGCGGTGCTGGCCGGCTCCGGCTCGGTCAAGCCGGTCTACTGCACCAATCCGATGTCGTTTG